>JAJZFR010000341.1 GCA_021805265.1 Acidobacteriota bacterium
CGTTTTATATAGCGATGCGGACGCGGCTTTCCGCCATCAATCCGGAGCGGACGATTCTGCTTCGGTCGGCGGTGCGTCCTGGGATATTGGTCGAGGAATCGGAAGCTCCGTTTGCCCAGCCAGCCTCTGCCGCGCCCTTCCCGCTGGTGCCCACGGATGTGTTTGTGCTGCGCTGGCTGGCGCTGGCGGTGGATATGGACCTGCCACTGACGATGGTTGCCGCCGAGTGCGAGATTTTGTATTCGACCCTGGGAACGCAGAGTTTTGGCGGGCTGGATCGAGGCCGCGCGATGAGTGAGATGGATCAGGAGCTGATTGCAATGCTCGCTCCGTTCCAGACGCCCAAGGTGAACTACACCTTGCAGCCAGCAGCGAACATGCTCACCCAGGTCTTCTGGGATGAGCCGGTATACACGCCGATGGTGATGCTGCGGGATCGGCTGACGCGCTCGGCGCGGGTGATTGTGTACAGCTACCAGGAAGCGGGGGAATAGATGGCGACGGCAGGTACATATTGGGCGGCAGCGCCGGTGGTGCGACGAGTACGCGCCTACTTTGCGCCAGTCAATCGAGCGGCACAGACACCGGTGCTGTTCGACGCGTCGGAACAGGGGGAGTTCGATCTGGACTCCCCGCCGGCGCCCTGGATTTCGCTGGGCTGGATTCGCAATTTTGTGCGCAAGCCGCTGGGCAAGATGGTTCCGGTGGTGACGGGGATACCGGCGACGGTGCTCGAACAGACTTGGGAGTTGCTCGACGCGCAGGTGTCGTTTCACTTTCAAAGCTGGACCAAGCTGACCATGGCGCTTTCGACCGGCAGCCAGCACATGAACCTGCTGGCCGCCGCAGGCAGCGCGGCTCCGGCAGCGGATGGCGGCTCTGCGATTTCCGCCGTGATGATCCAGACTGGAGCGACATCGACGTTCATACCGCTCGCGGCTGCGGATGCGGCCACGTTTGCAGCGGGGCAGATGGTAGCCGTGGATGTCGATTACACCGGGCAGACCGGGTACGTGGGAACGCCGGTCAGTGGTGCCTACGTGAAGACGCCGCTGACGGACGTGAACTACGTGCGCCGGGTGACCTTCAACGTGGCGCGCATTGTTTCGGTCACGAGTGCGGGGCTGACGCTGGCTGAAGCTCTGCCGGGTGGCGCGCCGGGCCTGGGAATGAAGGCCCAGGCACTGGTCGGTTTTGTGGATCGCGAAGGCGGCAGTTTTTTTCCGGAGTGGTCGGCGCTCTTCGTCCTCGAAGGCAGCCAGGGCGAGCGGATTTTCTATCACTATCCCCGACTCCAGCCTGTGGTGGGAACGGTGGAAAAACCACTCGTTCCAGCGACCGATGTCTCGCTTCCGATCGAGGACAAGATCAAGCCACTGCTGGTTGCTCCCAAGTACCAGGGGTCGCTCGAACGGATCGCGCTGACGGCGCTCTGCCGCGCCATGCCGGTGACGGATCCGCTGGATGGAGAGCTGGTGTTGAGTTATCGGAGTTTTCTGCCGGCGGCGAATACTCTGATTTAGCGAGCTACAGATGAGTTAGTCAGTTAGAGCAGTTTCACAGTTACTGTGCCCGAGCCAAAATGCGAGGCGCAGCTTTTCTTAAGGAAAAGCTGCGCGAGTATCCACTCCCGCCGGGTATACCTACTGTGGAACTGCTTTAGCGGAGACGGGCTGAGGGATTGGATGAAGATATTGATCGATAATCTCGACTATACGGCGGCGCTCGATGGAGCGCATCCGATGACCATCGAGCGGAAGTTGAACGAGCCGACGGTGTGTCTCCTGTGGGTGACGCTTGCCCCCAACTCCGCGCTCGCTGCGCCGGTCAGGAATCAGCCGGTCGAGATACTGGGCGACGACGGAACGGTGTTTTTTACCGGGTATCTGGCAGTCAGCCCGATGCCGGAATATGCGGGAATGGGTCTTGCCGGGCCAGTGTATCGGTGGGCGCTCCAGGCGGTGAGCGACGAGATCCTGCTGAATACGCAACTGATGACGCCGAGCGCGGGAGCAAGCGGACTGACTGCGGGTCAACTGTTGACCAGGCTGACGGCGCGCACCGGTTCGACCACGCTGAACACCAGCGGTCTTTCGCTTGCATTGCCGGTGGGGAACTTCGCGCCAGATCCCGGGTCGCGCTGGAGCGAGTCTGCGGGACTGGTTGCAGCGCAGGCTCGCGCCAGCTATCGTGCGCTCGGCGGAAGACTCACAGCGACTCAGATCGGCACATCGGTCCATGCTCTGAATGAGACGGATGGTACGCTGGCGCTCGCTAACCTGACGCTTACGGCGAGCCTGGACCGCGCGCTCGCCAATGATGTTACGGTTTGCGGAGCAAGCGAACCGCTGGCCTACGTGACGGAGTATTTTCTGGGCGATGGAGTAACCGCGACATTTCCGCTCACCCAGGACCCGTATTTCGAGACGACGCCCGAGGCGCGAATCATCAACTACGAGCTCTTCAACGAGCCGCAGATTGACACGCGCTACTGGATGTATTCCGGGGCCAGTCTGTATTTTTCTCTGGGTGGCGAAGGGTTGACGCTCAACGGGGGAACCGGCGTGGATGGGCAGGCAGCTCTGGTGTGGCTGGACCCGGTCGAGGCGGGTGGCTCGCTGCTGCTCGAGGTTACCGGCGTCCAGCTTGCGCCGGGCAGCACGGGCGTGGTTGCCGGGCTGTACGGAACCACTGTGACCTCTGCCGGATGCACGGCTGGCTTCCAGGTGACTTCAGCGCAAGGCTCGGGTGCGGTGAGTGTGGCACCATTGATCAATGGCGTTGTCTCCGGCCAGTCTTACGCGCTCGACTCAACGCAACAGTACACGTTTCGGGTCCGCGCGCATTGTCCGCTCACCGAACGGGTGCAACAGGTGTACCGCGTCGTGGGCGATGAAGGGATGATGAGCTTTGGAGGCGCGGATACGGCTGCCCCGGCGCATGTGGTGCTGGAGATTGAAGAGGTTGTGAACGGGATTGCGGGCATGCCAGTCGCGCTTTATGACGGTGCAATCTCCTACGTTCCGTCCAGCTATCTGGTTTCTCCGGCCAACAGCATCAACCTGATCGGGACGATACGAAGCGTCTTCATGACCAACCTGGGATCGGGCTGGGTGACCAGCTATCCTCCGGGTGGAGGAGTGCGGACGCGGCGGACGGGCACCATCGCCGAAGCAGGGGAGTGCCACCTGTTGCGAACGGGCACCATCACCTTTTACAAGGGCTATCTGCCGGTGCTCGGAGAGTTGATCGCGGTCAACTACAGGACGGTAGGCGCGGCGGTTGGCCGGGCTGTCAACCCGACAAGCCAGGCAGCGCTCGAGGCGGCCGGGATGCCAGCGGTAGCCACCTGGATTGGCTCAGTGACCAACCCAAAGGCGCGCAGTAGCGCCGATTGCCGCAACGCAGCCCAGGCTCTGGTGACCGCTGCCAGCAGCATCAGCGCGGCGTGGAGCGGGACGTACAAGCTCGCCAGCGCCAACTGGGCCACTGGCCTGACCAGCGATGTATGGCCGGGCGATGCGCTGCAACTGACCGCACCCTCTGTGAGCTTGAACGAGCAGGTCGCGGTTCGCTCGGTGAAGCTGACCTACAAGCTCAGTTCGCCCGATGTGATCAACTACCAAATCGATTTCTCGAACGACTGGGCAAACGATCTCGCGGTGAAGACAAGCAAAACGGTGCCGGTGACCACCTGGCTTCCCGCGATTCCTTCGCCCACCTATCTGATTGACCTAACGGGGTTGACGGTGACTGCCATCAGTGCCGCGGCGATCAGCGTGACAACAGGAATGACGCCGCCCTCAGGTGGCGGATTCGAGGTGCGACGCAGGGATTTTTCCTTCCAGGCGGGGCAGGACTCCGACCTGGTAATTCGCTCCATTGTGGAGAATTTTGATATTCCACGATCCACCGAGGCGGACGCGTTTTACATCCGCATGTATGACGGATCCACGCCGCCGAATTACTCCGAACACTCGGTGGCGCTGTTTGTAAATCTACCGCTGGTTGCGCAGGCGCTATGAACCAGAGTGAGGACCTTCGATGCGAATGATGAACGAGTTTGAGGCGCAGGTATTGAGTGACTTGTGTGTGCTCAAGAGCCAGATGACGGGACTGGTCGGGGATGGCAGCACAGGCCGCATGGCCGAACTAGAGCGCCGCATGGAGCGGCACGAACAGAACTGGCAGCGCGCACGCGGATTCATGGCGGCAATCAGTGTGCTCTTTGCTGTGATCGAGATCGCGGTCGAGACCTGGCGGCGGCACTGACGCTGCAAGCCCGCGAAACCGTATAATCTCCGAATGGAACAGAGTAAAGCAGCGGAACAACCATTGGTTGGTGTGGTCATGGGCAGCCGCACCGACTATGAAACGATGGCTGCGGCGGTTCAGATTCTGCGTGAGTTCGGGGTCGCCCACGAGGTCCGTGTGGTCAGTGCGCATCGAACACCGGATTGGCTTTTTGCCTATGCGGACACGGCCCGCGAGCGCGGCCTGCGCGCGATTATTGCGGGGGCCGGCGGCGCGGCGCACCTGCCGGGAATGCTGGCGGCAAAGACCATCGTTCCTGTGCTCGGTGTGCCCGTGGTGGCCACGGCGCTGAACGGAATGGATGCGCTGCTTTCTATCGTGCAGATGCCCAAGGGAGTTCCTGTTGCCACCTTCGCCATCGGCAAGGCGGGCGCGGCGAATGCGGCACTTTTTGCTGTTGCGATGCTGGCCAGGGACGAGTCCGAACGTGCCGCCCAGCTCGCAAAGCAGCTCACCCGCTGGCGCACTGCGCGGGGTGAGGAAGTGCTGGCCCAAACTTTGGATATGGAATTGGGCCTCGAAGAATTGAGCCTCGAACAAAATTCGGAGCCAGCCCAGTGAGCGCGGTGCTTGTGGTCGAGCCGGGCGGAGTGCTCGGCATTCTCGGCGGTGGTCAGCTTGGTCGGATGACGGCAATGGCTGCGCGGACCATGGGTTATCGTGTCCGGGTGATGGACCCGGACGCCAATTGTCCGGCCAGTTTCGTGGTGGATGAAGTGGTGGTCGGGCAGTGGACCGATGAAGTCGCAGCAGGTTGCCTCGCGCGCGGCGCGGACGCCGTCACACTCGAGATCGAACAGATCGGCGTGAGCGCGCTCGCACAGGTAGCCTCGATTGCTCCGCTGCGCCCCGGCGTCGAGCCGATACGCATCATTCAGGACAAGATTCTTCAGAAATCCTGGCTCGCCGAGTCGGGATTTCCAGTGGGCGCGTTCCGCGTTGCGCGGACGGAGTCGGAGTTGCACGCGGCAGTGGCTGCTCTCGGCGGCAAGGTCTTCGTCAAGACCGCGCGCGGCGGCTACGACGGGCGAGGACAGGCTCGACTCGGCGTTGTGGGTGAAGCGACGGAAGCGGATATGTCTGCCGCGTGGCGCGCTCTCGGCGAGCGACCCGTGGTGGTCGAGCAAGCCCTTGAACTGGACAGCGAGATCAGCGTCATGGCGGCGCGATCCCCTGCTGGCGAGGTAAGAAGTTACCCAGCCGCGCGCAATCACCATGAGCGGCAGATACTTGCCTGGAGCGTTTTGCCCTCCGGCATCCATTCCGAATTAGAGATGCGCGCTCAGGAGATAGCTCGCGGAATTATCTCAACGATCAGGATCGAGGGCCTTCTCTGTATCGAGATGTTTGTCACTCGCGACGGCAAGTTACTCGTGAACGAGCTTGCTCCGCGGCCCCATAACAGTTATCACCAGAGCGAGCGAGCCTGCGCCACCAGCCAGTTTGAGCAGTTAGTCCGCGCAGCGTGTAATCTACCGCTGGGAGATACGGAAATACTCGTCCCGGCGGCTATTGTGAACCTGCTCGGGGAGCTCTGGCTCGATGCGCCGGGTGGTCGTCCGGCCCTGGCGCGAGCGCTCGAAGTCCCCGGCGTACGGCTTCACTTGTACGAGAAGCGCGAAGCGCGCAGGGGGCGCAAGATGGGCCACCTCTCGGCCACCGGACACTCCGCCGAGGAAGCCCTCGCGAGAGTGTTGGAAGCCCGGCAACGGATATTGCGAGACCGCAAGTAGTGATTGCCCTACAAGGGCTACCACAAAATATCGAGAACGTATGGCGGAGAGATCGCACTGGCCCAGCACCGCCTCAATCACAGACCAAGAAAGTGCCTGGGCTACAAAACCCCGCATCAGGTCTTCTGGAAACAGTTACACTCTAACCAGCCCGTTGCACTTCGCTGTTGAATCCGCCTCGTAAAATCAA
>JAJZFR010000141.1 GCA_021805265.1 Acidobacteriota bacterium
CAAGGCCCCGGATCCTCCGGCGAATAGTAACCCCCGGCAAATTCACGGCTATCGACGAAACTGGTTTTGAGGAGTCAGACTTATGGCAATGGGACCGAGCAGTTCCGGAGGGCTTTCTTCCGACATCAACGTAACCCCGCTCATCGACGTGCTCCTGGTGCTTTTGATCATCTTCATGGTGATCGTGCCGGTCACTCCGAAGGGATTGGACGCGCTTGTTCCTCAGCCGCCCAAGAATCCCCAGCAGACCCAGCCGGACGACCGCACCATTGTCGTCTCCGTGCTGCACACGGCGGGCACCCAGGTGGCCTACAAGATCAATCAGGATGACGTGGCCAAGGCAGACCTGCTGGCGAGGCTCACCGCCATCTACGCCAACCGCGCCGAGCGCGTCATGTTTGTCAAAGGCGACGACGATGTCAATTTTGCTCAGGTTGCCGATGTGATCGATATTGGCCGCGCGGCGGGCGTCGATCATGTTGGCCTCATGACCCCCAAGATTCTCGCCGGACAGTGACCCGGATCGGATAGACTTTGTAAGTCCATCCGGAAGGTTCCCAGCACTGCATTCGGTCAGCGTCCTGTAGTAGAACTTGTACCGGCATAGTCATTCCAGGTGAGAGCCTTCCTCGGGCTTCCACCACGCGGGGACACCAGGCGCGATAACCCTGGCGACGAGTCGAAGGAGAAGGATAAGAATATGAATCGAATCGCACGTCTGCCGGTGCTCACGGCTACCCTCGTTGTGATGATGGCTTCGCTTTCCGGATGTAACCGATTGGCAGCCCGCGATCAGCTCAACAAAGGGGTTGAGGCGTACAAGGCTGGCAAGTTTGAAGCCGCCATCAACCACTTTCAGGAGTCCATCAAGGACGATCCCAAGCTGCCGATGGCCAAGAACTATCTTGCCACCGCGCTCTCCATGAACGTCGTTCCCGGCCTCGACACGCCTGACAACCTGAAAACCGCCGAGCATGCCATCGACATCTACAAACAGGTGCTTGTGGATGATCCGAACGACATCAACAGCCTGAAGGGAATCGCCAGCCTCTACTTCAATATCAAGAAGCTCAATGAAGCCAAGGACTGGCAGAAGAAGGTCCTTGCCGTCGATCCCAAGGATCCGGAGGCTGCCTACACCGTTGGCGTCGTCGATTGGACACTGGCCCACGAAAATGCCCTCAAGATTCTCGCACCGGCTGGTATGAACGACGACGGCGTGGGTAACGCAAAGCTGCCCAAAAAGGATTGCCTCGTACTCCAGCAGGAGAATGCCCCCATCGTCGAGGAAGGCATCAAGTACCTGACCATGGCGATCGATAACCGTCCCAACTACGACGATGCAATGGCCTACCTGAACCTCACCTATCGGCGCAAGGCCGATCTGGACTGTGGCGACGACGCTACCCGTAAGACCGATGTAGCCACGGCCGTTGACTGGCGCGAAAAGGCCATGGGCACCCGTCAGTCCAACGAAGCAAAGAAGTCGCAGGGTCCGGGTGGAATTGTGATGGACTCGAACGGAAACATGAAGTAAAGCGGAAAACAAGCGATCCACACAGGAGCCTCCACAGGGAGGCTCCTGTTTTTTCATGGGAAGAATTTCACTCGTCCTGCCAATGCAGTATTTCCTTGCGCTTTCCCAGTCCTGCCTTGTAGCTTGCGAACAGGAATCAGAATTTTTTCAAAGGAATCGTACCCATGACAGAGCAGCAGTTGGATCGACGCGGGTTTCTATCGCTGTGCAGCCGGGCTGGCGTGGCCTCGGCCCTGTTGCCGGGAGTACTCTACACGCTCAGCGCCCAGGCGCAGCAGGCGGGGAAGACCGATGCCATCAAGGTCACTCCCGAACTGCTCGACCAGGCGGCGACACTGGCCGGAGTCAAGCTGACCGAGGCGCAGCGCGCCATGATGCTCGATGGCGTCGAGTCCCAGCGCGACTCCTATGACGAGATTCGCAAGCTAGCGATGCCCAACAGCGTCGCTCCCGCATTCGTTTTCGATCCCCTGCCTGCCGGCGCGGTGATCGAGACCGGCGGGCGCGAGCCGCAGTGGGCCACCGTCGAAGCCATGCCTGTCCCCTCGAAGATCGAGGAGCTTGCCTTCGCAACCGTAGGCGAACTGGCCGCACTGGTGAAAGCTCGCAAGGTAACGGCTTCGCAGTTGACCGAGATGTACCTCACCCGGCTCAAGCGCTACGACTCCAGCCTCCACTTCGTCATCACGCTTACTGAGGAGCGCGCGCGCGCGCAAGCCAAAGCCGCAGACGCGGAGATTGCCGCCGGACTCTACCGCGGTCCCCTGCACGGCATCCCCTGGGGCGCGAAAGACCTTCTGGCGGTCAAAGGCTATCCGACCACCTGGGGCGCGGGAGGATTCGAAAAGCAGATCCTTGACTCCGACGCCACCGTGGTCGAGCGGCTCGATGCTGCGGGCGCAATTCTTGTTGCCAAGCTGACGCTGGGCGCGCTGGCCATGGGCGACAAGTGGTTTGGCGGGCGCACTCGTAATCCCTGGAACCCGACCCAGGGTTCGAGCGGCTCCTCGGCCGGCCCGGCCAGCGCCGTTGCGGCGGGCTGCGTGGGCTTCGCCATCGGGTCAGAGACGCTTGGCTCCATCTCGTCACCTTCCACGCGCTGCGGCGACACCGGGCTGCGGCCTACGTTCGGCTTTGTGCCCCGCACCGGCGCCATGGCCCTTAGCTGGACCATGGACAAGCTCGGCCCCATCTGTCGCAGTGTCGAGGATTGCGCCATGGCATTGCAGGCGATCCACGGCCCGGACGGCATGGACCTGAGCGTACGCCGCGCGGCCTTCAACTGGGACGCGGACTTCGACTGGAAGAGCCTGCGCATCGGGTATTTCAAAACCGAGTTCGACCCCATCCAGCCCTTCAAGCCGCGCGAGCCAAAGCCCGGCGAAACCGCAGACCAAAAGAAGCAGCGCGAGCAGCGCAACGCCATGTTGGCCGCCGGCCACGCCCGTCGCGACTACGATCAACAGTTCGATATGGCCGCGCTCGATGCCTTGCGCAAAATGGGCGTCCAGCTTCTTCCCGTCGAACTGCCCAAGCTGCCCTATGGCGCAATGGCGCCGCTCCTCACTGCGGAGGCCGCAGCCGCCTTTGACAGCCTCACCATGACAGGCCGGGACAGCCTCCTCACCGAGCAGGGCATTGAGGACTGGCCAAACGCCTTCCGCGTAGCGCGTCTCTACCCTGCCGTCGAGTATATTCAGGCCAATCGCGCACGTACACTCGCCATTCAACAGTTTTCCAGACTCTTTGACCAGGTGGATATTATCGTTGCCCCGACCTACGGCGAGCAGCTTGTGGCCACCAACCTCACCGGCCACCCCGCCCTGATCCTGCCCAATGGCTTGCGCGGCAGCGATGCGCCTAAGCCCCCGAAGATCGACGACGGCGACGAGGACAACATCGGTGGTCCGGGAACTCCCGTGAGCCTCACCCTCCTCGCAGCCCATTACCAGGATGCAAAGCTCTGTGCCTTCGGACGCGCTTATCAGAACGCGACCGGATTCCATAAACTCCACCCCAGGCTGGATTAGGCCGTGCCGTTCGTCGAGGTCACCTCCGTCAGCAAGAGCTACTGGCGACGCACCGGTTTGCGGCGCGTCGAGATGCCCGTGGTGCGCGACGTGAGCCTCACCCTGGACCGCGGCGAGACCCTCGGCCTGGTGGGCGAATCCGGCTCCGGGAAAAGCACCCTCGCTCGTATGATCCTTGGCCTCGTCGCTCCCACCGGGGGATCCATTCGCGTCGCGGGCGTCGAGGTTGGCGGACCCTCGACGGAAGCGCTCCGCCGCCAGATGCAGCCCGTCTTTCAGGATCCCGCTGCGGCGCTTGATCCCCGCATGCGCGTTGTCGATCTGGTCACCGAGCCGCTCGTCATCCATCGCCGCAGCCTCCAGGCAAGCACCAGCCGCGCCGCATTGCGCCGCGCCGCCGGCGAGTTGCTCCGTTCCGTCGGCATGGACGAGTCCGCCCTCGACCGCTATCCCCACCAGTTCAGCGGCGGCCAGAAGCAACGCATCAACATCGCCCGCGCCCTCGCCCTCCGACCGGCATTTCTGGTGCTCGACGAACCGGTCTCCGCGCTCGACGTGAGCGTCGGCGCTCAGGTCATCAATCTCCTCCGCGCGCTCCAGCGCGACCTCGGCCTCACGTACCTCTTCATCAGCCATTCCATGCCGCTGGTCCGCTATCTCTCCACCCGCATCGCCGTCATGCAGCAAGGCAGAATCGTCGAAACAGGCGCAGCCGAGCAGCTATGCGCCGCCCCCCGCCAAAGCTACACCCGACAACTCATAGCCGCCACGCCGGAACTGTAGCTGACTTCGTCAACGCCTGCAACTTCGCCAGAAGACTCAGGGCTCGCAAAGGGCTTACTCCCTGCGAATACATCTGCTTCCTCCGGACAAAACAACCCCAACGATTCAAACTCAATCCTCACCACCCAACTCTGGGACCATACAGCCATCTGTGGTGAATGCTGAGGACGATCGAGCGCGCTTGTCCATTTTGAGCCGCGCGCGGGTCGCCAGCGCGTACCTCGCCCGGACGACTCGGGGTTGAAACGGACGATGAGCTTGCGGTAAGGGTGTATTGCTACTTCTTCGCGCGCTTGTAAAACGGGGTGGGCACCTGGCGGGCGCGGACGCGGTTGGCGCGGACCTGGACGAAGACGTCTTCCCTGCTTTCGGCGAGGGCTTTGGGGACGTAGGCGTAGGCGATATTGGTCTTCAGGAATGGGGCCGGCGAGCCGCTGGTGACGGTTCCGATCTGGTCGCCCGCTTGGTTGAGGACGGGGTAGCCGTCGCGGGCGATGCCGCGCTCGACCATTTCGAGGCCGACGAGTTTGTTGGCCGGGCCGCCAGCGTCCTTGAGTGCCTGGAGCGCAGCGCGACCGATGAAGTCGGAGGGCTTGTCGAGCTTGAGCCAGCGTTCGAGGCCCGCTTCGAGCGGAGTGGTTGCGTCGGAGATTTCGTGGCCGTAGAGGGGCATTCCTGCCTCGAGGCGCAGCGTGTTGCGCGCGCCCAGGCCGCAGGGCAGAATGCCAAACTCGGCTCCGGCCTCGAGCAGCGCGCTCCACACCTTTTCCGTGGTCGCGACATCGGAGGGGATGTAGACCTCGAAGCCGTCTTCGCCGGAGTAGCCGGTGCGCGCGATGAGCGTGTTGTAAACTCCCGCTACCTGGCCGTGGGTGAAGCGATAATTCCTGATCGCGGCGAGATCGGTCCTGGTGAGCTTTTGCAGCGTATCGAGCGCGCGCGGACCCTGAATGGCAAGCTGCGAATAGTAGTTGGAGTAGTCGCTGATGTGGATGCCGTGCATGGCACCGACCTGGGAGCGGATCCAGGCGTAGTCCTTGTCCTTGGTCCCGGCGTTGACCACGAGCAGATAGTCGTTGTCGCCGAGTTTGTGGACCAGAATGTCATCGACGAAGGTACCCTCGGGCGTGAGCAGCGCGGAGTAGTGGGCCTGGCCTATCTCGAGGCGCGAGGCGTCGTTCATGGTGATGCGCTGCACGGCGTCGAGCGAGTTGGGACCGCGGAACTGAATCTCGCCCATGTGCGAGACGTCGAACAAACCGACGCCGGTGCGCACGGCGAGATGCTCGGCGATCAGGCCGGAGTATTCGACCGGCATATCCCAGCCGCCGAAGTCCACCATTTTTGCCTTGAGCGCGCGATGGGTGGCGTTGAGCGCGGTTTGCTTGAGCGGAGTGGCGACTTCTGGCATGGTGTATTCCTCGCTTGCGGGGCGGCATTGCGGATCTGCACTGGCGATCGGGATTGCGGCCCTGTTTCGACGATAGGTTGCGGCTGGCCTGCCGGTCAAACATATCCACAGTTCCAGTCCTACGGGATCAAATCTGCGGAGCGCGAAGCGATTCGATTAGGATGTTAACTATTGTCCGGGAAGGAACTCAGGAAGGAGACAGAACGGTGAACGACAGGATTCGAGGTGTACTGGCGATTGTGGTTGGCATCTTTGCCATGTACGAGGGATACAAGCTGTACCAGGTTCGACCGAACCAGTGGCAGACCTGGATTGAGCTGGCCATGGGGCCTGTGCTGATTGGGCTGGGAATATGGCGCTTTCGACGCAATCCGAAGTCGAAGCTGGATGAGTTGCTGAAGTAGGCGACGGTTGGCGACGCTCTACAACCGCATA
>JAJZFR010000243.1 GCA_021805265.1 Acidobacteriota bacterium
TGCTGCTGCCGATGGTTGCGGGCGGGCTGGCCGGGGCGCTGGCCGGACTGCTGTTGTCTGGCCGGGTGCCGCGGAGGCCGATGCGTTTTGCGCTGTGGCTGTGGATTCTGGTCCTGGGCGGTCAACTAGTGATGCATAGCTACAACGCGCGCAACCTGCCCGCAAACAAGGAACACACGACCCTGGCGTTGTCCGCCGATGCGCGCGGCTTGAGGCAAGAGTTCGGCGAGTTTACCAGATAGTACATAGGCTAGTTACCTAAAACAGGGGGGTGGTATGTGTTTTTCCCCCTTAAGCCGCCGTTTCTCGTTGGAGGGTTGGCGCGTAAGTGATTGAAAATACGTTCGACGCGATTTTGCCGGTTGGTCGAGCGAGTTTTTGGAAAATGGGTGCTCGGGGGTAGATTCGCAGAGATTGCCGGACAGAGTCGGCCGTGCGGCGAGGAGCTGCATTGCGAGTTGAGGGCGAGGGGGCAGACATGGCGATACCTCCGTTCGAGAGTATTGTGGCATGACGGCAGGTAATTGCCCGCAAGTTGGGGGATTTTTTCGTGTGGGTGAGCGGGGGTGGGGAGACCCACATCTCCCCGCAAAAAGCGCGGGTAGATATGGGGCACCCGGATTGTTCACCCGGATGTGGGTCGAGCACCCGGATTGTGGGTCGAGTGGAGACCCACATCTCCCCGCAAAATGCGCGGGTAGATATGGGGCACCCACTTCTGTTTGTGCCCACCCGCATCTGTTTGTGCCCACCCGCATCTGTTTGTGCCTACTCACCTCTCGTTTGCAGGCAGCCCCTTCTGGTTTGTCTGCGGCTATGCGAGGGTTACCTTGAGGGCGGCGGCGAAGTCCACCGAGGGGCGATAGGCGGTGGGGAGGGTGACGCGGAGGCCTTCGGCGGTCTGCTTCCACTTGAGTTTGAGGTCGGTGCCGATCAGTTGGACATGGTCGATGCGGCCCGGATTGGTTGCACTGGCGGAGCCGAGCGAGGCGATGACGAACTCTCCGGCGGGCCAGCCGAGGGCGATGGCGTAGAGGAGATTTCCCGCCTTGTTGCGGGTGAAGCGGATGTCTTTGGCACCGAGCTTGCTGATGCTGTTGCCCTGGAAGGAACCGCTCTTGACCATGTCTGGCCCTTCGCCATAGACCTTCCATGGCCGTGTGGCGTAGATGGCCTCGCCGTTGGTCTGCATCCAGGCGGTGATGCCGTCGAGGACGGCGATCTCCTTGGTGTCGATGGTGCCGTCCGGCTTGCCGGGGATGTTGAGGATGAAGGTTCCGTTCTTGCTGACGGTGTCGATCATCCAGTGGATGACGTCGCGGGGGGAGAGGTAGCCGCCGTACTCGCCGGGCTGGTCGAAGAGCTTGCGCTGGTAGTGCCAGTCTCCGATACATGTTTCCGACTGCCAGGGGAAGGGCATGATCTGGCTGGTGAGGCCGCGCTCGTAATCGGCGACAACGGATTTGGCGAGATGGTCCGGAACTTCCTTGATGTTGACGACGGCTTCCATCTTTCCGCCATGGGTTTTGAGGTTGTGGTTGTAGAAGTAGGCACCGATGTTCATTCCCGCCCAGCCTAGGGGGAAGAGGGAGTTGTCGAAGTAGAGCAGGTCGGGATCGTGCTGGTCGATGAGATCGCGGGTGCGGTCGTAGAAGTTCTTGGCGAAGGTGATGTCGGGGAGGGCATTTTCCGGGTGCTTTGCGCCATAGAGTCGGTGTGGGTCCAGCCCCTGCCACCACTGGTCCTTGCCTTCAGCGGGGGTCATGTACCCGTCGTAGGGAACGCCGGCCATTGGCCCGGTTTTGTCAGCTCCGTGGGCGGTCTGGAACCACCACCAGTTGCGGGCCTGGTGGACGGTGACGCCGAAGCGCATGTCTCGCTTGCGCGCGGCGGCGGCCCAGGTGCCGACGACGTCGCGATGGGGGCCGTAGTTCATGGCGTTCCAGGGCTGATGTTTCGAGTCCCAGGAGTCGAAGCTGTCGTGGTGGTTGGCGACGGTGAGGAAGAACTTTGCGCCCGCCTTCTGATAGCGGTCCATAAGTGCCTCAGGCTCCCAGTTGAGGAGGGTCCACTGGGCGCAGAGGTCCTTGTAGCCGAATTTCGAGGGGTGCCCGTAGTGCTGGAGGTGATATTTGTACTGGTCGGAGCCTTCGCGATACATGTTGCGGGCGTACCAGTCGCCGTACTCGGGGACGCATTGGGGGGTCCAGTGCGCCCAGATGCCGAACTTGGCGTCACGATACCAATCGGGAGCGTCGTACTGGAGGAGGGAATCCCAATTGCCGCGGTAGGGACCGTCACCGCTGAGGCCGGGGATGGGCGAGCGCATGGGTACGCCGTCCCAGGAGCCGCCGGGAATGGGGAGGACTGGGGGTTTGCCCCACTCGGTGGGCTTCCAGTCGTTTTCGGAGAGCTTTTCGGCGAGGAACTGGCCGTTTTCGAGAGCGTAAAAGAGGCGATCTGCGGCGGGCGTGGCGCAGAACTTTGCGTAGTCCTGGGAGAGGGTGTTGAAGGCTTGAAAAGCGGAGGAGTCGGCTGGTGACCCGCTCTGGGCATAGGTGGGCAGGGCGCGCGCGGCTGCAGCGGCCGCCAGTAATTTGCAGAAATCTCGCCTTCGCATGGGTTTTGCCGCTCCTTCAGGGGTGAACGTGTTCCGCGGAACATGGTTGCACGTCCGCCATGCGGTTGACTATAGAGGGGATGGATGGGAGGTGTCAACGATGCAGTTATCGCTAAATGGAACGGGGATTTGTGGTGGTATGGGGGAGAACCCAGGTCCGAAAATCCGGGACCTGGGGCACCCTGGTTCCGCGACTTGCTTCGTCTGGGGTTGGGGGAGTATCCCCGGTCTGAAAATCCAGACCGGGGGCACCCTGGGTTTGTCGAACCCGCTTATTCAGGGTTTGTATGGAGAACCCAGGTCCGAAAATCCGGGACCTGGGGCACCCTGGTTCCGCGACTTGCTTCGTCTGAGGTTGGGGGAGTATCCCCGGTCTGACATACGAGAGAATCGCGGCACCCGACTGGTAGCGGGTGGGTGGTCAGAGGGTGGGTTTGCGCTGGGAGGAGGCGCGGACGATCAGGGAGGGAGAGAGAATCACGCTGGCGGGCTGGGGCGGGGTTTTGGATTCGATTAACTGGAGCAGAATCTGGGCGGTACGCTCGCCAATGGCGGCGCTGTGCTGGTCGATGCTGGTGAGGGGGACGCGAAGCAAGCCGTCGTAGTGGAGATTGCCGCAGCCAACGAGAGCGATATCTTCGGGAATGCGTAGACCGGCATCGAGAATGGCCCGCATGGCACCGATGGCCATGGGGTCGTTGTAGGCAAAAACAGCATCGGGCACTGCGTCGGCGGCGAGCAGTTTACGGATGGCCTCGGTGCCCTGTCGAATGCCGTCAATGTCCACCCATGGGCTGGAAACGACCAAGGATTCACGGTACTCGATGGCGTGTTTGTGAAGGGCCAGTCGATACCCGTCGTGTCGTTTGTTGCCGGTGCTGGTGTCGCGTCCGCGAAGGTGGGCGATGCGTTTGCATCCCTGCTCGATGAGGTGTTCGGTGGCGATGCGCCCGGCCTCGATGTCATCGACGCCGACAAAATGAGCGGCAAGACCGGCGATCTCCCGGTCGATGAGGACATAGGGGGAGCCGTTGCGGGCGAGTTTCTCGAGGGCTGCGGTGTCGGTGGCGCAGGAGGCAATGACGAGGGCGTCGAGTTGGCGGGCCATGAGTTGCTGGATTTCACGGGCCTCGAGTTCGGGTTGTTCTTCGGAAGAGGCGAGGAGGAGCGAATATCCGCGCTTTGTGACAACGGAGGAAAGCGCCATGGCCACTTCAGCGAAAAACGGATGGAGGACCGTGGGGACGACGAGTCCGATGAGGTAGCTGCGCCCGGTGACCAGGCTGCGGGCCATGAGGTTTGGCTGGTAGTCGAGTTCCCTGACGCGCTTGAGAACGCGCTCGCGGGTGGCTTCGGCGATGTCGGGGTGGTTGCGCAGCACCTTGGAGATGGTGACGACGGACAGCCCGAGGTCTTTCGCGATGTCCTTCATCCTGACGGCCATGAGGAACACTATACAAGTAGCATGGGGGATTTTGAAATCGGGTTTGGAATTAGGCATGGGAGGTCGATTGGTCGGGGTGAACTCAGTCGGAAGAGTGTTTACTTTATCGATTTCTGTAACCTATACTGCTGCCAGAGATGGCGACGCAGCGGATTGGGCAGAGTGACGCGGGCGCGGGACGTAGCCGGGGACGAAGCGGGGAGAATGTGGTTTCAGAGCCAGGCGAAACGAGCGCGGCAGCGGTAGGGCAACGGCGGCTGGGAAAGACGGGGCTTAGCGTCTCTTTGCTGGGTTTTGGCGCTTCCCCGCTGGGCGATGTCTTTGGGTTGACCGACCCTGGGGAATCGAATCGCGCGGTGCATCTGGCGATCGAGCGGGGGATCAACTATTTCGATGTTTCACCGTACTACGGGCTGACGCTGGCGGAAGAGCGGCTGGGCAAAGCGCTGGCGGGGCGGCGCGGGCTGGTGACGCTGTCGAGCAAGTGCGGGCGCTATGGCGGGGATGAATTCGACTTTTCGGCGGCACGGATTACGGCTGGGGTGGAGGAGACGCTGCGCCGGCTGGGAACGGATCATCTGGATATTCTGCTGGCCCACGATGTGGAGTTCGCGCCCGAGGAGCAGATCGTGGAGGAGACGCTTCCGGCGATGCGGCGGCTGGTGGATCAGGGCAAGACGCGCTATGTGGGGATCAGCGGTTATCCGCTGGGGATGCTGGGGCGGGTTGCGGAAGCTGTGCCGATCGACTGCATCCTGACGTACTGCCGGTATAACCTGCTTACGGACGACCTGAACGGGAGGCTGTTGTCGGTGACGGAGCGGCTGGGGGTGGGGGTTATCAACGCTTCGCCGCTGTGCATGGGGCTGTTGTCGGACCGGGCGGCTCCGGGCTGGCATCCGGCACCGGCGCGGGTTCAGGAGGCGGCGCGGCGCGCGGCTGAATACTGCCGAGGGCGGGGATTGAGCCTTGCGCGGATCGCGCTGCGCTACTGCCTGGATCATCCTGGAGTGGCTTCGACGCTGGTGGGGATGGCTACAAGCGCCGAAGTGGAGGAAAATCTGAGCGCGCTGGAGGAGCCTGTTCCGGCGGAGGCGCTGGCGGCGATTCGGGAGATATTGGCTCCGGTGCGGAACTACGTTTGGCCGTCTGGACTGGCGGAGAACGCGGATGGCTGGGACGACGGGGTTTCGGGCGAGGACGCGGGCGAGGGCAAATCATGAAGGCACTGGTGTTGCACGAACCTGGTTCCTGTTCCATCGAAACGGTTGCGGACCCGGCGGTGAGGCCGGGCGAAGCGCTGTTGCGGGTGCGGCGTGTGGGGCTGTGCGGGAGCGACCTGAACTCGTTTCGGGGAAGGAATCCGCTGGTGAGCTTTCCGCGCGTTCCCGGTCACGAGGTAGCGGCGACGATTGTTTCGCTGGAGAGCGTGACTGGGCACGCGGGCGGGCTTTCGGAGGGGATGGATGTGACGCTGTCGCCCTACTCGCACTGCGGGAATTGCAGCGCGTGCCGAAATGGCCGGTTCAACGCGTGCGAGCGGAACCAGACACTGGGGGTGCAGCGGGACGGGGCGCTGTGCGAGTATTTGGCGGTGCCGGCGGAGAAGCTGTACCCCGCGGCGCTGGGGCTGAAGGAGCTTTGCCTGGTGGAGCCGCTGACGGTGGGTTTTCACGCGGTTGCACGGGGCCGTGTGGAGGCGACGGATACGGTGGCGATCTTTGGCTGCGGCGGGGTGGGTCTGGGAGCGATTGCGGCGGCGGCGTATCGCGGTGCGAGGACGATTGCCATCGACATCGACGACGCGAAGCTGGCTACAGCGCGGCTGGCCGGAGCGGGGCACACGGTTCATTCGCGCCGGGAGGACCTGGGGAAGACGCTCGGCGAACTGACCGAGGGTCGCGGCCCGGATGTGGTGATCGAGGCGATTGGAACGCCGGAGACGTTTCGCGCGGCGGTCGAGCGGGTGGGGTATACGGGTCGGGTGGTTTATATTGGCTACGCACGGGAGCCTGTGGCTTACGAGACGAAACTGTTTGTGCAGAAGGAACTGGATAT
>JAJZFR010000433.1 GCA_021805265.1 Acidobacteriota bacterium
TTCGCTCGGAGCAGTGCCTGAATCAGGCACTGCTTCCGCCGTGACTGTCCTTCATGCTGCGCATCTGCTGGATGTAGAGCACGGAGTGTTGCTTTCGCCGGGGGAGATTCTGGTGCGCGGCAACCGCGTTGTCGAGGTAGCTCAGCGGGTTCCCCGGCCAGCGGGCGTGACTGTGGTGGATATGGGCGACAGCACGCTGATGCCGGGATTGATCGATGCCCACGTGCATCTGTTTCTGCATCCGGGGGCGGAAGACCTGCAAACCGTGGTCGAGTCCGTGCCCGAGAGAACCATCCTCGCAGAGCTGGCTGCGCGAGACGACCTGATGGCGGGCTTCACTGCCGAGCGCGATATGGGCACGGAGGGCGCGGGGTCAGCGGATACAGCGGTGCGCAATGCCATTGATGCGGGCATGATCGCGGGGCCGCGTATGCGCGTGAGCGGCAACGCAATCAGCATCCTGGGTGGTCACGAAGATGCGATCCACTTCAATCCTGCCGAACACATTTCGTCGAACGCGACCTACGCCAACAACGCGCAGGAACTGGTTTCGGTGATACGAGAGGAGTTGAAGGAAGGCGCGAGTTTCATCAAGATCTACGAGACCGGCGAAGACACTCTGACGAACGGACAATTCCATACGCACTGGCAGTACTCCGAGCCGGAGCTTGCGGCAGCGGTCAACGAAGCCGCGAGGATGGGGACGAGGGTTGGAGTTCATTGCACGGGCGAGCCGGGCGCGCTTTACGCGGCCACGGCGGGCGTGGCTTCGATCGATCACGCCTATCAACTGAGCGACGAGACGATGCGGCTGATGCGCGAGAAACAGATTTACGCGGTGCCTACGTTTACCATCAGCGAATACTTTGCCGAGCATGCGGCAACGCCACAGGATGCTGCCCGCGAACAGGCCATGCTGGACTATCACGTTGCGGAGTTTCACAAGCAACTTGCGGCAGGCGTACCGATGGCTGTTGGCTCCGATGTTGGCCCATTTCCGCATGGAACTCAGGGGCGCGAACTGGTGCTGATGGCGAAGTACGGAATGGCCCCTGCGGACGTTCTGCGCGCGGACCTGATTGATGGAGCCAGACTTCTGGGGTGGGATGGCGAGATTGGCGAATTGAAGGCAGGGTATTACGCGGATGTGATTGCCGTGCGAGGCAATCCGCTGGAAGATATGAGCGCGGTTACGCGTGTAATTATGGTGATGAAAAATGGTGTGATCTATCGCCACTGAGGTTCCAGTGGCGAGCGCGAGGGTCGAATGTCAGGAATGATTCGAAGGATTGCGGCAGGTTTCTTGTTCACGGTGTTGACGATGACGGTTATGGCTCAGCAATCTCAAACTG
This sequence comes from Acidobacteriota bacterium, assembly GCA_021805265.1. GTDB lineage: Bacteria > Acidobacteriota > Terriglobia > Terriglobales > Acidobacteriaceae > Acidicapsa. Next base: position 1,353 of record JAJZFR010000433.1, read on the forward strand.
CCGCACAAACTGCGGCACAAACCGCCGATGGTGCTGCTTCAGAAAAAGCGTTGGCGTCGTCTTCCGGAGGGAAGCACGCCTGGGCAGTTGTGGTTCACGGCGGCGCTGGCGTGATCGAGCGCAAGTCGATGACGCCCGAGGCAGAAAAGGACTATCGTGCGGGAATCGAAGAGGCGATCCAGGCTGCGGGCAAAGTGCTTGACAGCGGTGGTTCGTCGCTCGATGCGGTCGAGGCGGCGATACGACTGCTCGAAGACAACCCGCTCTTCAATGCCGGGCGAGGCGCGGTCTTTGCCGCCGACGGAACCAACCAGTTGGATGCGGCGATCATGGACGGGAAGACGATGACGGCTGGCGCTGTCGCCGACGTTCAACGGACCAGGCACCCAATCTCGCTGGCTCGAGCGGTGATGGAAAAATCTCCGCATGTGATGCTGATCGGTGCGGGGGCCGATGCCTTTGCAGCGTCGGTGCATCTGGAGCAGGTGCCGCCCAGTTTTTTCTTTACCGAGCGTCGCTGGGAGAGCCTGGTTGACGAGTTGAAGCGGGAAGGCTTGCCCATCCCGGCGCGCCCGGCGGGAGCGCCGCCAGCCCCGACCAGCCCAATCGCATTTTTTGAGACACCTGAGGCCCACAAATACGGCACCGTGGGCGTGGTTGCTCTTGATCGGGCTGGCAATGTAGCCGCTGGAACTTCAACCGGCGGGCTTACTGCGAAGCGCTGGGATCGAGTTGGCGACTCGCCGATCATCGGTGCCGGAACGTATGCTTCGAACCAGTCCTGCGCCGTTTCGGGAACCGGAATCGGAGAGTACTTCATCCGCTACACCGTTGCGCGTACCATCTGCGCTTTGGTTGAGTACAAGGGCATGTCGTTGCAGGCGGCGGCGGACGAAGTGGTGCAGAAACAACTGGTCGCCGTACACGGCGACGGCGGCGTGATCGCGATCACGCCGGATGGGCAGATGGCCTGGAGTTTCAATACGCCGGGGATGTTCCGTGCGCGGCTATCCGAGGGTGGCATCGCGCAGATCGGGATTTATCGCGATGAGCCGTAGGCGACTTCAAAACCACATGCTTTGACCTCTGGGTTCAGAGGGACTCCAGCCCTGATCGGTAAACGACGGGCAGGACTAAGTGCGCGATGCCGACGGCTCGGGAACCGGGCGGAAGTCTATATTTTTATCGATTACGGAAGGGATTCGCGGGTTCATTTTCCGGGTCGGGGAGTTGAAGGCGTGAGCGGATAAATCGGTGTATGGTCAGACCATCTGTTAAATTGAGCGCAAGTTGTGCGGTTTCCGGGTGTCGGCGGAAATGCCTGTTCATGATAAAAAGATTGAAATCCATGTTGACAAAGATTGCCTGACGCAGAGACAATTCTCCTCGCTGTACTTCTTTTCTGCTCGAAGACTCTGTAAATCAAAGGATGCCAGGCAATGTGTATCGAAACGAATTCTGAGGAAAAACTGGTAGGACCACTTGGTTCATGCCATAGTGACGCGGTCCATCGACCCTTGTCGAGTGACGCCATAACGATCCGACACTTCCTGGGGGGTGTTCGAGTTGTGGCATGTTGGCTGATGCTGTTTGCTGGTTTCGTACTTTCCTCGCGTGTCGGGCTTGGTCAGGAGTTCCGCGGCACGATTTCCGGAACGGTAACGGATGCGACCGGGGCGCTGGTTCCGAAGGCCGACGTTACAGTTCGCGAGACCCGGACCGGAGCGGTGAATCATACGGTCAGTGATGGGTCGGGCCAGTATGTGGTTCCGTTTCTTCTGCCTGGCGACTACACGATCACAGTCACCGAGAGCGGATTCAAGACGACGGATCGCAAGGGCATCACGCTTCAGGCGCAACAGCATTCCGTTGTGGACATCCAGCTCCAGATAGGAGTTGCGAGCCAGTCGGTCACGGTGACGGGCGCGCCACCGCAGTTGAATACGGCCGATGCTTCGGTTGGGTCAGTGATCGATACGGAGTCCGTGGCCGATCTGCCGCTGAATGGTCGCACGCCGACTACGCTCGCGGAACTCGCTCCGGGCGTGATCACGACTGCGGCTCCCCAGCAGATCCATCCTTTCGATAACAATGCGGGGAACTCGTGGTCGATGGGTGGTACGCCGAATCAGGTGAGTGAAGTGTTGCTCGACGGCTCGCCGGATCTGACGCTACTGGGTGCGCTGGCGTACGCGCCGACGCAGGATTCGGTGGCCGAGGTTTCGATCCGTCCCTTTGATACGGATGCCAGCTTTGGACACACCATTGGCGGCGTGATCAACCAGGTGACCAAGAGCGGCACCAACCAGTACCACGGCACGATGTATGAGTTTGGCCAGATCTCCGGCATTGATGCAAACACGTATTTCAACAACCGGAGCAACAAGCCGACGCCGGTATTTCACTTTAACCAGTATGGGCTTACGTTTGGTGGGCCAGTGCGCGTACCGAAGTTGTACGATGGTCGCAACAAGCTGCAGTTCTTCTTCGCTTTTGAAGGGCTGAAAGACTCGTCGCCAAATACGGCGACACTGACGGTGCCGACGAACAGCGATCCGCTGCTCAATGCGTCGTCGGGTGGCGAGCGAGCGGGCGATTTCTATCAGACGCTGGCCGCAGGGTGTCCGGCTGGCTTTGCGAACGATCCAGGTACCTCGGCAGCCATGTGTAACCCGAGCGGGAAAAATACCAGTCCCTATCTTGATCCGAACCAACTCTACAATCCCTATGCGGTTACGGTGAATGGCTCGTCGTACACCCGAGCGCCGATCCTGATGAACCAACTGACCAATGCGGGACCGCTGAATTCGGTTGCGCTGGCGTACATGAAGTTATTTCCTTCGCCGAACGATACTTCCAACGCTGCGGCGGACGGTCAGGACAACTTCATTGCCAACGCGCCGAGCATTGACAACTACGACAACGAATTTGGTCGTCTGGATTACAACGTGAGCGCTGCCGATCATGTCTTTTTCGATATGCGACATAACTACCGCAGCCAGACCAAGAACAACTACTTTGGGAACGGGGCGACGGGAACGATTCTGGTGCGCGAGAACTGGGGATCATCGCTCGACAACGTGTACACGCTGAACGCGACGACGATCTTTGATACGCGCCTGAACTGGACATTTTTCAACGAGGTCCACAGTACACCGGCGACAGTCTATACGCCCTCCAGTCTTGGTTTCCCCGGCTATATGCAGTCCTCGAGCGAACTGGTTCAGTTGCCGTTCATCAACTTTCAGACCGGTAACAGCTGCGGCAGTCACAGCAGCTACCAGTGCCTTGGAGATACCGGATCAGCGCTCGATCCCTCGACCAGCTACCAGGTGTTTACGGACATGGTGAAGGTGATTGGCCGGCATACGCTGAAGGTCGGTTTTGACGGTCGTCAATATCGGATCAGTATTCAGAACTTCGGCAATTCATCGGGTAGTTTCAGCTTCAATTCAGGGTTCGTGACGGCCGGAACCGGAGCGGCTTCGCAGACGTTTGGCGGCGATCTTGCTACGTTCCTGCTTGGCCTGCCGGCAGGTGGACAATTTGATCTCAATGCGCGCGCGGATTATCACCAGTACTACATCGGCTCGTTCGTTCAGGATGACTGGCGCGTCAACGACAAGCTAACTGTAAACCTGGGTCTGCGGTATGACATTGACACGCCGTTCCGGGAAAAGCTGGGTCGTACGGTGAATGGCTTCAACCCGAGTGCGCCGATCAACTATGCCAGTACGCCGGCGTTTGCGCCGACGACGGTGTCGGCAGACGGCAACACATATTCGCTTTCGAGTATCAACACACTGGGTGGATTGACCTTCCCGAGCGGACCGAATGGAGCTGTCTACGCGACCAACAACGGGTTCTTCAGCCCGCGTATCGGATTCGCGTGGAGCGCTACGCCAAAAACTGTGGTTCGTGGAGGATTCGGTATCTTCGTTCAACCGGAGACGCTTTCGAACCTCAATTCTCAGGGCCAGTACTCCTCTGCGGCGCTATCGAATCAGGAAGGTTTCAGTGCGTCAACGCAGTATGTGGCCTCGGTCAACAACGGACAGACATCAGCGAACACGCTGAGCAATCCCTTTCCGAATGGATTTCAGCAGCCAGCGGGCTCGTCCCAGGGAGCGAATACGTTTCTGGGGCAATCGATAAGCTTTCTGGCGGCTTCGCAGCATGATCCGTATTCTGAGCGGTGGAATGTCGGCGTACAGCGTGCCCTGACCAACAACACGATGATCGAAGTCATGTACGTGGGCAATCATGCGCTCCATCTTCCCGTGGAGCTGCAGAACCTGAACTCGACGCTACTGCCATTTCTAAGCACAAATCCCTACCGGAATCAGAGCATAGCAACTGCCTATAACAAATCGATCCCCAACCCCTTCTACCAGACTCTGGGATCGACCAATACGACGGGAGTGAACCAGTCAAAAACCGTCCCGTTCTCGGCTTTGCTGGGAGGCTTTCCGCAGTTTGGAACGAGTGCCGTGAATGTAGAAAACCAGACAATCGGCGAGTCGTTCTTCGAGGACATTCTTGCCCATATCGAGCATCGCATGTCTCACGGACTGACGCTGACCGCCAACTACAGCTTTTCGAAGCTGATCGAACAGGACACCTACCTGAACAATGAAGATGCCACACTGACTCGTCGCGTGTCTCCCTTCGATCACACGCACCACTTCACTGTGGGAGGCACGTATGAACTGCCCTTTGGCAGGGGAAAGATGTTTGATATGGGCGGGAGCAGGCTGTGGGATGAGCTGATTGGCGGTTACGTGATCAACAGCATCTACCAGTTCCAGTCAGGATCTCCGATCGAATTTACTTCGGATATTCCGCTGCAGCCGGGCACGAGCCTGCGCCAGATAAGCAACCAGACACGTAATACGGCGGCGGTGGGATCGGGGACTCCGGCACTGAGCACGGCAGCCTTTGTGACGGGCAACACCTCGGCGTGCCCAACGTCTGGAGCCTGCGACGGAAGCGTGTTTATCAATGGTCAATATACGTTCCATCAGCGCACGCTGCCGCAGACGCTTTCATGGGTTCGTCAGGATGGTTACAACAACCTGGATGCCTCGATTCTGAAGAACTTCAACTTCGGCCATGGCGCGTTTTTCCAGTTGCGGTTTGAAACATTCAACACGCTCAATCACGCGATATTCAATGCTCCGAACGTGAGCAGTGCAACATCGAGCGACTTTGGCTACATCACCTCGACCGCGTCGAACAGTTTGCCGCGGCAGGTGCAGATAGGCGGGCGGATTGTATTTTAGAGCAGTTTCACCGTTACTGTGCCCGAGCCAGAATTGCGAGGTGCAGCTTTTCTTGAGGAAAAGCTGCGCGAAGATACACTCCCGCTGTATATACCTACAGTGGAACTGCTTTCATCGCGGTTGACCTTCCTGAGGCGTGGAGCGCGGTGCGGCTCCACGCCGCTTTTTTTGTCGAACCGTGTGGACGGAATGAGGCAGAGGAATCGATGCTGATTCCATTTCAGCCACGGGTTGTAGTAGGGTGTTAGTTCCCAGAGTTTGTGGGCGAAATACGGATTTGAAAAAGGGAGATTTCAGTGACTTCATTCGATGCGATGCGGCGTAATTTTCTGCGTACCGGGAGCCTGGGTATGGCTGCTGTGGCGATTCCTTCCGTGTCGTATGGCGCGGCACTTTCAAGCTACGACGCAACGGCGGAGAATCTGAAGAGCCAGGGTATCTTCGACGTGCGTCGGTATGGAGGGATGGGCGATGGGAAGACGCTGGATACGCGGGCGATTCAGACGGCGATTGATGCAGCGGCATTGGCCGGAGGAGGGGTTGTAGTTTTTTCCGCAGGAAACTATCTATCCTTTTCGCTGCGACTGAAGAGCTTTGTCCATCTGCATCTGATGCAGGGCGCGACGATCATCGCAGCGGACTCGCCGTTGCCGGGCGATGCTACCGGATACAACGGAGGCGTGTATGACGCTGCCGAGCCGAATACCGCCTGGAATGCGTATCAGGACTATGGTCATAACCACTGGCATAACTCGCTGATCTGGGGCGAAGAGATTCATGATGTAAGTATCACCGGGCCGGGCATGATCTGGGGGCGCGGACTGTCGAATGGCCGAGGACGCAAAGGAGACGGCGCGCCATTTATTGCCGAGCAGCCCGGCGTGGGTAACAAGGCGATCGCGCTCAAGAGCTGCTACAACGTGCTGTTCCGGGACTTTTCGATTCTGAAAGCCGGGCACTTTGGACTGCTGTTGACGGGGGTGGACAACCTGACGATCGACAACCTGAAGATCGATACGGATCGCGATGGCATGGATATTGATTGTTGCCAGAATGTCCGCGTCAGCAACTGTACGGTGAACTCGCCGTGGGATGATGGCATCTGTCCAAAATCGAGTTTTGCCCTCGGTTACGCACGACCGACGCGGAACCTGACGATCTCGGATTGCTTTGTTACCGGGTGTTATCAGATGGGGACCGTGCTCGATGGGACATTTCGAAAATTTGCAGAGGACGATCATGTTCCGCGAACCGGACGCATCAAGTGTGGCACGGAGTCGAATGGCGGATTTATCAACATCACCATCTCGAACTGCGTCTTCGAGGGATGTCAGGGATATGCGCTTGAATCGGTCGATGGCGCGCTGCTCGAAGACGTGACGATTACCAACACAACGATGCGAGATTTGGTAACCGGGCCGATTTTTCTGCGCCTGGGATCGCGGCTTCGAGGTCCGGAAGGAGTGACCCAGGTGGGAACATTGCGTCGGATTATGATCAGCAATCTGTGTTGCTACAACGCTCCTGCGAAATTCGGTTCGATCCTTACGGGTATTCCAAACTCGTCGATTGAAGATGTCAGGCTGTCGGACATTTATGTAGAGACCGCCGGCGGTATTTCATCGATTGGTCCGGACTTGCCGGAGCAGGAAGATCAATATCCCGATCCAAATCGTTTTGGAGTTACTCCGAGCTACGGATTCTATCTTCGCCATGTGCGGAATCTTGAGATGAGCCATGTGGAGCTTAGCCACCGGCTGCCGGATGCGCGCCCCGCATTTCAACTTAGTGGTGTGGATCGCGCGGATTTCTTTGCGATCACCGCGCCGCGCGGCGGGGATGGAGTCTTCGCTTTGAGCAACGTCACGGACCTGCGAATTGGCTGGAGCCGCGCGGCACCGGATGTGACGCTGGCCAGCGTGAGCGGCAAAACTCTTTGACTGTGAGATTGTTGCCACAGGCGGTCTACCGCCATGGACACCAGTCAGGAACGGTTGAGAAAAGGGGCAGGTCAGGTGCTGCCTGAAAACAAACCGTGACCACGTGGTACGTGGTCACGGTCCAAAGGTAAGGGCTACTTTCCGGCTTCGGCGACCAGTTTCTGAGCGCGTGCGAGAGCGTCGCGCCGTTTCTGTTGCTGGGCGTCAGTGTCTGGGTTGCGCCAGGAGGATTTCGCAGCGCGTTTCGCCATTTCGGCCATGCGTTGCTCGAAGCCCGATCCGAGTTGGGAGACTGCGGATTGCGCTGCGGAGAGTGTTTGCGGAAAGTGCGCAATCTCCTGTTGTGCAAGTTCGGGGTGATAGCCAAGCCTGTCGCCGGCCTGCATGGCGTTGATCAACGCGTCGGTCGGCCCTGAGACGGGCATGGTCTGGTTGAGGGCGTCGTAGGCTCCGCGGAGTCGAGTCATGGATCCGGCAAAGCCGTCGAGTTCGCTGCGACGCGCAGTCAGCCCGGCGGCGCGGTGGACCTCGATGGTCACCGCAGCATGGGTGCTGTTGCGCGGCACGGGAATGACAGTCGTAAGCGTGTTTCCGATGTAGCGCCAGCCGCCGCTGCCGGTGGGTCCGGCCTGCTTCACCGCAACGCCGTTGACGGTGACGGAAGCTGGTGGCCAGTCGCCGGGCAAGCGCAGCTCGAAAGCACGCTCCGTCATCATGCCAGGAAAGCTGCCCTCGACCGGACCGATGGTGACGCGAAGTGTATCGGCGGACTGTGCGGCCTTGATGGGAGTCCGTGTAAACACACCACGCTGGTAATCGACGGAGACGCCCGAGTCCTCGTAAACGGAGTAGCTGGAGTTAGCTCCGGGATCGAGCGGCCATACGTTCACGATCAGAGGATCGACCGGCTTCTGTCCGGTGTAGAGCATGGGGGGCTGCATGGGAACAATGGCCCCGGCCTTGAGATAAACCGGGGATTGATCGATGCTGAAGCTGCGATCAACGGTGGTTGGTCCGGTGAAGTGTTTCCCGGTCGGCCACTCGATCCATTCGCCCTTGGGCAGCCAGATGGTTTCGGTGGCCAGACCCGTGGTCTTGTCACCGGGAGTGACGACCGGAGCAACGAGCATCAGATCGCCGAAGATGTACTCATTTTTGCTGGTATAGGCCGCGTTTTCTTCCGGCCAGTCGTAGTAGAGCGGACGGAGGAAGGCCACGCCGGTGTCGTATGTCCTGCGCCCCTCGGTGTAGAGGTATGGCTGCAACGCGTAACGAAGCTGGAAGCTGGAGCGCAGGATGGACGAGTAGGGTTCCGGGTAGGCCCAGATGCGTCGCTCCGAATCGGGATTCTTGGTGGTGTGGGTGCGGAGAATGGGGCTGAAGGTGCCGAACTGGACCCATCGCGTAAAGAGTTCCGGCTCGACCGCGCCGGGCATGTGGCCGCCGATGTCGTGGCTCCAGTAGGCGTAGCCCACGTTGGCTGCGGTGGCCGTGAACCACGGCTGGAAGGCCAGCGAATCCCAGACCGAGACGGTGTCGCCGGAGAAGCCGATCTGGTAGCGATGATTGCCCAATCCTCCCCAGCGATGAAAGAGGAGCGGGCGCTTTCCTTCGCGCTGCTGATCGGTGAAGTGGACGTAGTTGAGCCACCAGGTTGGATTCACGCCAGCCAGAGTGGTTGTCGGTTCCTGCTGCCAGTCGAGCCACCAGAAATCGATGCCTTGTTTTTCCAGCGGATGGTGCAGGATGTTCATGTAGTTGGTGGCGTATTTTTTATCTGCGATGTCGAAGGGGATGTATTTTTTCGTTGCGGGATCGATGCCCATGGCGCGCGCCATGGCCGGATACTGCGCCTCCCAGGGTTGAACTCCCGAGGCCGGGTGAAGATTGAGGCTGGTCTTGAGGCCGTCCGCGTGGAGCTGATCGAGGAACTGATCGGGGTCAGGAAACAGGAGCTTGTTCCAGGTGTAGCCGCTCCAGCCGAGGCCATGGCCAGACTGATCGACCTGGCCCATCGCCTTCAACTGCTCCTCATTGATATGCCAGTCCATGTCGATGACGAAGACATCGAGCGGAGTGCTGTTTTCGCGGAAGCCGTGGATGATGTCGAGAATCTCCTGATCGCTGTAGGCCCAGTAGCGCGACCACCACGCGCCGAAGGCAAAGCGGGGCGGCAGGGGAATGCGCCCGGCTACGCGGACATAGTCGCCCAGAGCAGCCCGATAGTCGTGGCCATAGCCGAAGAAATACCAGTCCTGTCGCTGGCCCGCTGGGCGCAGCATGACCCACGGCCAGGGGCTTTTTTCGCCGTTTGCGAAGCTGAAATCTGCCGAGTCGAAGAGCGGTCGCGTGGAGTCATCAACGAGCGCCCAGCCGGAGCGCGAGATCAGGCCCTCGCCGATTGGCTCGCGGGTCTTGTCGCCGCGCGCGCCGTCGAGCGTACGGGTAGTGCCTTGCAGATTTTCCGGGTCGGCGAGGCCGGGATGCCACGCGACAGGGTTTCCGTCCACGGTCAGCGTAATGCTGAGATTATCGGGTGTGAACTGGCCGTCGGAGCCAGCCGATGGATGGTAGTCAAGCGTGAGAGCATCGGTCTTGAGCAGAAGATGCCCGTCGGAATTCTGCTGGGTAAATCTGGTCACGGGCAGATGGCGATTGAGGAAGACAAAGGAAGCGTGATCCTCGAATTTTCCATCGGCTGCCCATTCCATGCGGATCATGCGCGAGGTGAGGACGGTGAAGCGAGTCTTGCCCAGCGTGATGACGGCTTTGGGATCGGCTACAGGGTTGGTGATGGTTTCATTGGAACTGGCGGCGGTTGAGGAGACCGTGCCTGCTGGTTCTTCGGTTTGGGCATTCGCGGGGATGGGCGGCGCTATAGCCAACGCGCTCCCGGCGACGAGGGTAAGGACGGCAAGGGGATGCAGAAAATTCAGCACAAATTCCTCCGGAATAGATTTCCAGAAGAAAACGATAGCATTGTTGAAGGAAGACTGGCGCGAGCGCCGAATCAGCAGGAGAATTCACCGGAATCGTTTCCATGCTCGATACGCTCGAGTCACGCGCTTGTCTGGATGCCGGCAAAGGTGAGATCGCGGACTGTCGATCCTGTGCGCTCCCGCCACTGGTCAAAAAGCCGTCCGTAGCTTGTCGTCAGTCGTTCGTTCCGGGCAATGTTGAGAGCCGCTGCCATGGAATCGATCCACTCGGGCAAGCCCTCCAGTTCGGCGTAACTGCCGATGGGCGTTTCGTCGATCACGCAATGGCCCTGGCCGTCGGACCACTCGGCGCGCCACTTTTCATAGAGGAATACAGGTTCGAGACCAAGCGCGGCAAAGACGCGCACCAAAGCCTCCGCGTCGGTGACTTCGGTTTCGCATTCGATGCGGTGCTTATGTCGATCTTCTCCGACGCCGGAGTCGGGGACTCGCTTGTGGGTCAGGATGGTCCGTCCGGCGTATTCGCGGATGCGAACCAGCTCACGACGGGCGCGCAGCGAGCGGTCCGGCGTGTCGAAGAGTTGGTTGCTCTCAAAGCTGCGGGGCGTAATCAGGCGAAACCCGAGAATCTCAAGCTGAGCCTCGAGCGCGGCTGGATCGTGTACCGCGAATTTGATCTCAGTTTCGAGAGCCACCATAGCTGCTGAGTATACGGGATGGAAGCGTGGGTGTGAGTGGATAATAAGCCTATGCGGACGAAATGCCTTGAGATCGAAATGGATGGCAGTGAGGTTTGGCTGGAGTCTTCGCAGACTCGATCCCTGCTTGACGAGGCGGCTGCGTTGCTGCGTACGGGTGGAACGGTGGCTATGCCGACGGAGACCGTCTACGGTCTGGGGGCGAATGCGCTCGACAGGGAAGCCGTCGCGAAGATTTTTGTTGCCAAGGATCGTCCCCGGTGGGACCCGCTGATTGTCCATGTCTGTGATCGGGAGATGCTGGAGCGGGTTGTCGGCGAGATTTCATCGCCTGCCGAGCGACTGATTAAGGCTTTCTGGCCTGGTCCTCTTACTCTGCTGCTGCCTCGCTCCGCGCTGGTTCCCGATGCGGTTACCGCCGGGCGTCCGCTGGTGGCTGTGCGGATGCCGGCTCATGCGGTCGCGCTGGAAGTGATTCGCCGCTCGGGAGTTCCGATTGCTGCACCGAGCGCGAATCGCTTTGGCTATACCAGCCCGACGACGGCGCAGCATGTTCTGGACGATCTGGATGGACGCATCGACGCTGTGCTCGATGCGGGGCCAACGCGGTGCGGGGTCGAGTCCACCGTGCTCGATCCCAATCAACGCCCGATGGTGATCTATCGGCCTGGCGCGATTGCCCGCGAGCAGATCGAGGCCGTCGCTGGCGCAACCGTGGATTGGGCGCCTGCCGAAATCCGGACGGAACCGCGCGAGGCGATGGTTTCGCCCGGCGTTGGGCTGCGGCATTATGCGCCGCGCGCGCGGGTGAGGCTGGTGGAGGCCAATGGAAGCGCGATGAAACTGGCGGTAGAGTGGGAACGGAGCGCGGGCGGGACGGTTGGCGTGATGGCGGCGCGTGGACTGGCCGGGGAAACGCCTGCCCTCCTGGCGAGCATCACTGCCGGAGAATCATTTCTTTGGGGAGAATGGAGCAAGCCCGAGATGCTTGCCGAGCGTCTCTACGCCGGGTTGCGGGAACTGGATGGCCGTGGTTGCGCGGTGATTGTATGCCCTGTGCCAACGGGGGAGGGAATCGAAGCCGCCATCCGCGACCGCCTGCGCAAGGCCGCCTTTCGCGGAGACGCGGAATGATTGAGTAACGGAGAGATTACTGGCCGCCAGTTGCGCTATTTTCTCCATGTTTATAGATGTATTTAATTGCGGATTTGTAGATGAGCTGGCGCTGACGCCCGCGGACCTTGATGGAGTTACGGTCGTACCATTCGATGACGCCGTAAATCTGTTTGCCGTCCTCGAGGACGAAGACCATGGGTGTCTGCATCTGGATCTGCTTTTGAAAATAAAACAACTCGGCGTCGTGACTTCCACGCTCTTCTTCGCTGGGCTGTCCGGTGAAGGGAAGCGCGGCGCGTATCTGAGCAGAGAGGCTGCGCTTGCGGCGTGGCCTGGTTGAACCCTGGTGCTCGTCGCCGAAGGTGGCTGGCGGTAAGGCGGGCGCGGTGTGCTCGTCCTCTTTGCGGCTGCTGACTGGCGTTTCTGGCTTCATTTCAAAAACTCCTGCCGGCGCGATCCGACTCGATGCAAGGTGGGTGTCGGGCGGTCTGGACTGACTGATTGGGACGCTCTTAGAGCAGTTCCACAGTTACAGTGCCCGAGCCAGAATTGCGAGGTGCAGCTTTTCTTAAGGAAAAGCTGCGCGAAGATACACTCCCGCTGGGTATACCTACTGTGGAACTGCTTTAACAGGCCCCGGTTCCGGCGAATCCGATCCGCCAGGAGGGAGTTTTCAACACACGGCATTGCGACAAGCGCTGCAAACGTTGACTTTGATTGGTGCGGTAAAACCCCGTTTGGCTCAGCGACTTTGCAAGGTGTGATGCGGGCGAGCGCCGAGGGGTTGTCGGCGTTTCAGACCTGTTCGAGGGAAAGCGCCATGGCGTCGAGCGAGAGGGAGCGGAGCAGGTTGCGGCGCATGCCGGATTCGACTGCGTGAAGTGCGCGGGCGGAGTTTTCCAGCCAATCGACGGTGATGGATTGGGCAAGCTGGGTGAGTTCGGCCGTAATGTCGATATTTCGGACAAGCCTTACGGCTCCGGCGTGGATCAGGAGCAGGTCTTCGATGAGGGAATGAAGGGCGCGAAGCAGGCCCTGCGCCTTGATCTGTCCGTCGGCTCCGGCGCGATAGGTTTCGGTGGCGCGAAACAGAGCGGAATCATCCGGCTGGCGGAGCGCATTTCTGAGGATGGTGAGCGCCTCCTGTCGGCTGGCCAGCCAGGCTTCGATGTTGAAGCTGAGCGCGCGTCCGACTGCTCCTTCCGACAAGCGCGCCACCAGGGCGCGATGTGCAGTCTTCAACTCGGGGCGGCGTTCGGCCAGGATGGTTTCGAGCGTTTCAACGGGAACTGCGTGCAGCCGATGGAGCATCGCGCGCGAGCGGATGGTCGGCAGCATCTCGGCTGGATTTTCGCTGAGCAGGATCAGAGTGCAGTTCGCCGGAGGCTCCTCCAGCACCTTGAGCAGGCTGTTGGCCGCTTCCTTCATGAATGCCGACGAAGTGAAGAGAAAGATGGAGCGCCGCGCCTCTGTTGGCGGGCGAAAGTAGGCGTTGTGGATGACCTGGCGAACCTGGCCGAGCTTGATAAGCAACTGCGGCGGATCGGGCGGGAGAATCAGCACGTCAGGATGCGGCTGGATGAGGATACGGGTCTCGCGCTTGTCGGTTTCGCGCAGGTCTTCGCGGGCTTCGACGGCTTCAGCCACGCGCGTGTCGAGGTTGGCCGCCTCGCCGATGCGCTGGCAGTTGCGGCATTGGCCGCAGTAGTCCGGCAGGCCGTCGAATTCGGCACGTTCCAGGCAATTGACGAGCCTGGCAAACATCAGGGCCAGCGTATACTTGCCCGCGCCTCGCGACCCGGCGAGGATGAGCGCCTGGGGGACGCGATCCGCAGCGACGGCTTCGCGCAGGCGAGCGACTGTGACCGAGTTGCCGAGAAATTCCTGGAAGCCCACATGAAAAAGGCTACCAGACGATCTGGCACGACCACCGATGGATCGAATCTCAAAACTCATAATCAAGCGAAAATTGCAGCCGGCGCGCGTCTGCGGTTGCAATCGGCGCGGCGAACTGCGCGAGCGGTTGTAAGCCGGATCCGAAAGCCGTCTCCAGCAGCGAATCGTTGGTGTGATTCAGCAGGTTGAAGGACTCGGCAACGATGTCGAGATGCCCGCTGGCAATGGGAACCATACGAAGTACGCGCATATCAAAATCGATGTTTGCCGGTGTCGCGAGCGTGTTTCGGCCGTGGTCGATGGGGCGATCTGCAAACGGAAAGATATGTTCGCGATTGCTGTCCAGTCCCGTCAACGGATTGGCGCGAAAGCCGCTGGTTACGCTGACGATGGGCGTGAACTCAAAACCGGTGAGCGCGCGCATGAGCAGGCTGGGCCTTGCGTTTTTCGCCGCATCGGCCGGGTCGTCGAGATCCGGCCCGATCAACCAAAGACCGCTCAGGGTAAAACGTTGTCGCTGGTCATCGAGTGACAAGGCGCGCTCGCGGGCAAGTGCGTAAGGATTCTTTGGTTGCTCGAAATCATAAGAAGCATCATCGATCGTCTTCGACCAGGTGTATCCGGCCAGCACTTCAAGATTGTCCTGAAACTGTCGATTCACAGCGAGCGTGGCGCCGTTGTAATTTGAGTTGGCTTCGGTTGCAAACTGGTTTATGGCATCGAAGGCCGGATTCAAGCGAGCTGCGGGAAATACAAGCTGACCCAACTGTTGCGCAGTCGGCGCGCTTACTCCCAGCGAACCCGCGTTCGTTGCTGTCAACACGGCTGGCGCGGGCAGATTGACATTGCTGCTCCGGCCCAGTCTTACCCCATGCACAAACTGATAGGTCGCCGTTACCGTCGTCTGCAACGGCAACTCGCGCTCAACCTCAAGCGAACCAACCTCGCTGTAGGGATTGCGCAGCCCTGATTGAGCCTGCCAGATGCTGGGCGCGACCGCTGGCAGCGATGTACGCCCCGCACCGCCATTGCGGTAGATTGCAGCCGCAGACTGATCCTCTACAATTTGCGTGAATCCATTCGTCCCGTTCCACTCGAGAAGTCGATTGATGGTGGAGAGTTGATAGCGGTCATAAAAGAACCCAAAGCCGGAACGTACGACCAGGGCCTTCACAGGGGACCAGGCAATGCCCAACCTGGGGCTGAAGTTCAATGTGTCCTGGGGCAGAGAGGACGGCAACCGGTTGTACTCATAACGCAAACCATAGTCGATGGTCAGCTTCTGCGAGCGGGTCCAGTGATCCTGCGCGTAACCGGCAAAGCGATCTTCGGTGAAGTTGGTATCGAAATTGGTATCGGCGGCACCAAAGCTCTGGGTAAAGAAGTCCGCGTTGCCGGACTGGAGCGCGGACAAATCCGCGAAGACGAAAAATCCCTGCGCGCCGTCCGGAGTCTCGGCGCGTAACGCGACGCGGTCCATGCGTGCGCCCGCCTCCAGCAGGTGGCCGGCGTGGGCGGCGGAAAACGTATCGGCAAATTCGAGATGCGTCTCGAAGTGCCTGTCATTGCCCGCGTAGGGAGTTCCGAAAAGCGCGACGCCAGGGATCAATATCCCAGGGCCTGGCGATGGCGACTGCCCGGTGCGAGTGACAAACCGGCGCTGAGCAAGCTCAAAATCCAGCCGATTCAGCCGTCTGGAATCGAAGCTGGAAGTCAGTTCTCCGTTCAGGCTGTTGTCGGCCACAAAAGACGAGCCGCGCGCGCTCTGGTCGGTGAGTTCGTCGGTGTTGAATGCGTCGGCGCTATTGCGCCCGTTGGTGAAGGCGTAACGCAGCATGAGCGCCTGCCGCTCGGTCAGTGTCTGATCGAGCCGTCCGGAAAGCTCTGTTTCCTGATCTTCGGTCGGGAAAAATCCGGTCTGCAACTGCAATCCGTCCGTAGTTCCGTAATGACGCAATGCATTGTTGATCGTCTCCACTGTCGCTCGGCTCAGGTCGTTCACGTCCTCACCCTGGGCAATCTCCTGTTCGCCGGCGATGTAGTAGAAGGTCCTGTCCCGCCGCAACGCTCCGCCGAGCGATAGACCGGCGCGCTCGCGATTTTCTTCCGGTTTGTGCGGGTACCTGCCCAGCGGCGGAGTGCCGTTGAGCGCGCCATTCTGCACAAACGTAAACATGTCGCCGTGGACACGATTGACGCCTGCGCGGGTTTGCACGTCGATCGAACCACCCGCGCCGCCGCCTGCGGATGCCTGAAACCCGTGGTTCACGATCTGGAAGTCACTGATGGCCTCGGGCGAAAGTTCGGTGCGGCTGCCGCCGGAATACTCGTCGTCATCATTGACTCCGTCCAGATAGACCGCGTTGCTGCCAGGGCGCAGTCCGCCAAAGCTGAATCCACCGGCGCTCTGGCCACCGTTCAGTGCCCCCTGGGCCGGATTGGCAGGGGCCACCTGCGGCGAAAGCAGGGCAAAGGTGAGGTAGTTGCGGTTTGGGATGGGCATCTCTTCGACGCGATCACGGTCGATGTTGACCACGCTCGATGTCTCGGTTGCGTCGAGCGCCGACGTCAAGGCTGAGACCTGAACAGTCTGTTGCGCGCCGGCAATCTGGAGTACGAGCGTCAGATGCGATGCGCGCCCGACAGCGACGCTGATGCCTGCGGCCTGATAACGGGCAAAGGATGGCGCATCGATACGAATGGCGTAGTCGCCGCTTGCGAGATTTCCGAAGCTGAAGCTGCCATCGGGCGCGGTCGTCGTGCCGCGAGTTGGCCCGTCGGCAGCGGAAAGTTGCACCGTTGCCAAGCCGACCGGGTCGCCATTCGGACTTCGCACCAGGCCGGTGATCGAGCCAGATGCCAGGCCCTGCGCAAAACTTGCACCGACCCACGCCAAAGCGATGATCAGGGGAAGAACGCCTCGGACGACAAAGCAAATCACAGTTCGGAAAACATAACTGAAAACAGATGGACAGGGCACAGAAACTCTCCTCGAAAACGTAAGATACGTTCGCCAAATGAAACAGGCTCAGTGCTTGCCAGAAGCGATGGCTCCAGTAAAGGTCGCAAAAGATGCGAAGACCATACATCGAGACACGCCACAGGGACGCAGCATCACGAACTCAGTTTTTCGAGGATCAGATTCTCAGTGGCACGTGTGGGAGTGGCGGAATAACAAAGAGGAAACACGGCTCGGTGACGGCACTGTTCTTCATGCCCTGCAACGCCAATCTTTCATCAAGCCGGATACGGTGGATAGTCATCGCCGCAATCGCGACCAGCCGGCTCAGCAGCAGCACAAGACAAAGAAACAGCACCAAAGCAAACGCTGGAAACTCACTGTCATTCGACAAGCCTGGCGCGTCCCAGCGGTCGCAGCACTCAATCAGAGGGACGACGATGGTCGTCAGCATGAGCAACAACGCGCCGAGTTGCAGCAGCCTTCGCACAGAACTATTCTACGCTCGCACGGCGATATGCCTTCGACTGCGGGCGTGTCGAAGTCTGTGTTGATCCTCTACGGTTGCGCAGCCTGGTTAGCGCGTTGGTCGTGACACGGACGAATTGAGCATCGAGTTTGAAAGCGAGAAATGGGCACCTGAAGTCTGAAAGCTGAGAAGGTCGTCAGCCTTTTCTGTTGGATTCCGGCTGTCCGTCGTATACTCGGAAACATGCCGAAAACTGCTGCCTCTCTGCTTGTCGCCTTTGCCCTGGGTTGTATGGGTTCCGTCGTGGTTCCGGCGCAAAGCTTTCGTGTCCACATTCCTGCCGATGCGCGTCCGCTCAAGAGCGGCGGCGAGCGCGCGAGCCAGCCGGGACCGATCCATGGCCGGATGTTTCTGCTGCTATCCACGGATCCGAGCGCAGAGCCGCGTATGCAGATCGACGACACACCGCGCTCGCAGAACATCTTTGGCATGACGCTTGACGGAGCGCAACCGGGCAGCGTGATCCCGGTGGACGACAGCGCGGCGGGGTATCCGCATACGCGACTGAGCGAGCTGCCGCCGGGCAAGTATCGGGTTCAGGCCGTGCTCAATCTTTACGAGACCTTTCACATGGCGGATGGTCGCGTGATCAAGCTGGCTCCGGACCGCGGAGAGGGTCAGCATTGGAACATCGCGCCGGGCAACCTCTACTCGAAGCCGCTGACCGTCACGATCGGCGCGAACGGCAAGCCCCAGGAAGAGGTTGAGATCGAGTTGAGCGAGGTCATTCCGCCGATTCCGCCGACCCCCGACTCGGAGTTCGTTCGGCGCATTCGCATCCAGTCCGCGCTGCTGACGAAGTTCTGGGGGCGACCTGTCTATCTGGCCGCGACGGTGCTGGTGCCTTCGGGTTTTGACCAGCATCCTGACGCGCACTTTCCGCTGATGGTTTTTGAAGACCACTTCAACGACGGCTTCGATGAGTTTCGCACCACGCCGCCCGATCCCAATCTGAAACCCGACTACTCGGAGCGCTTTCATCTGGCCGGATATAACCGCATTCAGCAGCAGGAGGCGTACAGCTTCTATCAGACATGGATTTCGGCGCAGTATCCGCGTTTTCTGGTGGTCAAGATACAGACGGCGAATCCTTTTTATGACGATAGCTACGCGGTCGATTCGGCCAACCTCGGTCCGTATGGCGAAGCGATCGAGACGGAGTTGATTCCAGCCGTCGAGCACCAGTTCCGCGCCATTGGTCAGGGGTGGGCGCGATTCCTGTATGGAGGGTCAACAGGCGGCTGGGAGGCAATCGCCGCGCAGGTTTTCTATCCCGATCACTACAACGGCGCCTTCATCGCCTGTCCTGATCCGATCGATTTTCATGCGTATACGAACATCGATCTTTACAACGATGCGAATGCCTATTTCATTCAGGGCGCGAACAAACAGGTGGAGCAGCCGTCAATGCGGGATTATCTGGGCCACGTGCTCATCACGCAGCGCGGCGTGAACCAATATGAGGCGGCGCTGGGCGATCACGGACGCTCCGGCGAGCAGTATGACATCTGGCAGGCAGTCTTTTCGCCGATTGGTCCGGATGGCTACCCGGCGCGCATCTTTGACAAGCAGACAGGCGTCATTGACCACAAGGTTGCGCAGTACTGGCATGACCACTACGACCTGACTGCAAAGCTGGAGCGCGAGTGGCCGCAATTGCAGCCCAAACTCGAAGGCAAGCTGCACGTTTACGTCGGTTCCGACGATACGTACATGCTGAACGATGCGGTGTACCTGTTGCAGGATTTCCTCGACAAGGCCAATCCGCCCGCGCATGCCGAGTTTGCTTACGGTCCGCGCGCCGAGCACTGCTGGAATGGTGATCCGAAGCTGCCCAATGCCTATAGCCGCTTGCACTACGAGACGCAGTATGTGCCGAAGATCATGGAGCGCATTCAAGCGACAGCCCCGAAGGGCGCGGACCTGACGAGTTGGCGCTATTGATTTTGTTCCACCCGGAATGCGTTTTTCAGATAATCTGTTTCTACGGCCCTCGTGTCAGGATAAATTCCCTGCATTTCGAAGAATTCGCCTGTGTTCGAGGCGCGTGGTTTCGATGAACTGATCGATGATCCGGAACATCTGGCGTCGTTGAGGCTCAAGATGCGAATGAGAGGGTTGCTGCGAGTTTTAATTCTTCCGATAGCCGCGATCTTCGGAAGTTTCGCTCATGCAGGCTCCGTCTCACAGACGACTCTGGTCATTGCTGCGGCACAGGCCACGTCCTCCGGCTTGGCCTCGCGGATTACTTTAACTGCAACCGTGACGGCATCTGGCTCTCCAGTGGCGGTGGGAGTTGTGAGTTTCTGTGATGCCTCCGCACCTCTCTGTACTGATATTCATCTTCTCGGCACGGCACAGTTGAACAGCGCGGGTCAGGCAACCTATACCTACTATCCGAGCGTTGGCAGCCATAGCTATCGAGCCTCCTTTGGCGGTAATGCGACGGTAGCGGCGAGCGCTTCTGCCATTGCTGGATGGACAGAAACCGGCGCAACGCCCACGCTTACCGCGATCGCTCAGAGCGGGGCGCAGGGGAACGTAACCTTGACGGCGACTGTGGGTGTAGCAGCGGCCACTGGCCCAAACGGAAGCGTCAGTTTTCCTGATCTGACCAACGGGAGCACAATTCTTGGCAGCAGCCAGCTTGGATCAGTACTCCCGGCGCTGACCTTTGGCTATCCGCAGGCATCGGCCACCTGCACTGGCGGGATGAGTTGCACGGCTTTTCCAAAGTCGCCTGGCGTCATCGGACCGATGTTATTTGGCGCGCCCATCAGCTTTACTGTTGCTGATTTCAATCATGACGGCATTCCCGATCTCGCCATTTCCATTCACTGGACTTATCCGGATGGGCATACGTGCAGTGACGCGACAGCGCCCGCCAGCGAGACACACGACTATCTCGAAATCATGCTTGGCAGTGGCAATGGAACTTTTGCAAATCTGCCAGCTACGGCGGAAACCGGCTGCTTGGAATCCGCTATTGTCACAGGTGACTTTAACGAGGATGGCCAGGAGGATGTTGTAACCATCGACCAAAACGCTGGCACGTACACTTTTTTTGCCTGGTAACGGTGACGGAACATTTGGCACGACGATTCCCGGGCCTGCGGTGCTCTACTCCGGTTCTGCGATCCGAGCCGCAGGGGTTGGCGATCTGAACGGAGATGGTCATCTGGATGTGGTCGGCGGTGGCGTTCTGCTGGGCGATGGGACCGGTCACTTCGTGTACAAATCTCCATCCAGTGTGCTGAGCCAGGCCCAGGCAATGGCGATTGGAGACTTCAACGGCGATGGGATTCCGGATGTTGCAATCTATAACGAAATCTCTTCTCCATCCAGCATCAGTTCCGCCCAGGTTTCCTTGTTTGAGGGAGTGGGCGACGGTACATTCAGCCAGGTTTCGACCACCTGGAGTCCGAACTATTCGCCGTCCGCACCTCCCTGCACGTATTGCATGCTGCTTGCAGGGGATTTTAATCTGGATGGCAATCTTGATCTGGCCACAGCCAACAACGATGGGAGCATTTCTGTCCTGCTTGGCAATGGGCTGGGCAGCTTTACAACCGCGACGATTTCGACGCCGTCGTCCGGAGCGATTCAGGGGTTTTCTCTGGGCGACTTCAACGGCGACGGAATCGATGATTTTGCGATTTCGTGGGGATCCTCGAACTCTGTTTTTACGGTTACGGCTCTGGTTGGAGATGGAAAAGGTGGATTTCTTCCGGGCATGTCAACCCAGACGGTGCCGACCTCCGCAGATCGCATGCTGACAGCGGATTTCAACCAGGATGGCCGCGGTGATCTGATCGCTATGCCCGGACCTGCGATCTTTCCGAATCAATCAAATTACGGTGTTCCGATTACAGGGGCTTACGTCACGCTGAATCAATCGGCGCAGGCTACGCTCACCGGGGTTGCTCCACTGCCAGCTTCCACTGGTATGCATCTCGTAACGGCCAACTATGCCGGTGACACGACGAGCGCCGCCAGCATCTCTGAGCGCATCAACGTTGCGTCACCGAAAAGCACTCCAACGGTTACACTTACGCCTTCGGCAAATCCCATCGCGACTGGCCAGTCCATATCCTTTCAAATTACGGTAACTGGCTCGGGAGCGATGCCTGAGAGCGATGTCGTGCTCTATAACGGCACAACGATGTTGCCCCAGATCGGTCCTACCTCCGGTGGGGTGACGAACGGATCGGTGACCTTATCCATCGCTTCGCTCCCGGTCGGAACGGCATCGATCACAGCGGTCTTCGGAGGCGACCCGAATTACAACTCGGCCACCTCGCCGCCAGCCAGTATTACCGTTCTTGCCGCGCCAACCTCTTCGGTAAAACTCTCTGCCGCTTCCTCGTCCAGTTCCTTCGGTGCCGCATTCAGTCTCACCGCGATAGTTGCGCCAGTCAGCAGCTCCACCTCGACTGTCCCGACTGGCACTGTCACATTCGAGAGCGGGACGACGCTGCTTGGATCAGCCGCGCTGAATGCCGCTGGTATAGCCAGTCTATCGACTCAACTGCTGCCGGTGGGAAGCGATCAGGTGACGGCTACCTACAACGGAAACAGCACCTACACGCCTGCGACATCCAACTCAGTTCCTGTTGCAGTTGTCGCAGGGGTGCCAACCGTCGTACTCACGTCGAGCACACAAACCGAGTCCTTCGGAGGCAGTCCGATCATTCTCCGCGCCACCGTTACAGGCCCGTCCGGTCTGCCTCAGCCGAATGGTTTTGTTCAGTTTACAGACGGAACTACGCAGCTTGGCGTCGTCCCTCTCTACACCGGTCAGGCTTCATTCACGGTTACGACTCCACTGGCAGGCGGCACACATTCCCTGTTCGCTGTTTACTCAGGTATTGGCGGCAACTACCAGACAGCTTCCTCCGCGCCGGTCACGCTCACGATCACGCCAGCTATCACGACTCTCTCGCTGCAATCCTCGGCAAGCTCGGTCAATTCCGGTAGTTCCTTCACGTTGACCGCATCGATGACCAGCGTAGGCGGCGTCTATCCCGCAGGAACCATTCAATTCAGCAACTATGTTGCGAACACGTCGCTGGTCGCAACACTGGGCACGGCCACACTGGTGAACGGAGTTGCAACGCTGACCATCAGCAGCCAGCAAACAGGGGTGAATACCCTTGGAGCCAGCTATACCGGGAGCGCCAACTTCGGCCCAGTCAATTCCAGCCAGATCACGGTGAACGTTGCCCAGACCATGAACATTACGTCTTCGGCTTCGACCGTATCGCCAACTTCTGCGGATACAATCTCGGTTGCGATCCTGCCTTTGGCAGGCAAGCCGGTTCCGACGGGGACGATCACCGTTTCCGGGGGAGGTTTTCAGTCCGCATCGACCGCACTGGTAAACGGATCCGCAGCGGTCGTGATTCCGCCCAACACCTTTACCAACGGAAGCTACGTACTCACCGCGGCATACAGCGGGGACGCCAACTACCCAGCATCGACCGGCTCCCTGTTACTCAATGTAGCCACCCCACAGCCTTCGTTCAGCCTGAATGTATCGCCTGCCACGCTTTCGATTTCCGCTGGCGCAAGCTCCGGCAACACATTTTCGGTTCAGGTGCAGGCGACTGGCGGATTCACGGGAACAGTCACACTCTCTGCCGCTCCCGGACCGACCGCACCGAACCTCATCAATCAACCGCAGCTCGCCTTTGCGTCGGTGGGAAGTGTAACAACGAGTGAACCCGTTGCGCTTACCGGTGCACAAACCACTGCGACCGCAACCCTGACCATCCTCACAACTGCGCCCACCACGGCATCCAACACCGGACACAAGGGCCTGGGTCTCTGGCGCACAGCAAGTGGATTGGCATTGGCGGGTCTGCTGCTCCTTGGCATTCCGGCCCGGCGTTGGCGCTCGATGCTGATGGCCTTGCCGTTATCCATCGTGCTTCTCGGCGGCTTGGGAAGCTGCGGGGGTTCCGGATC
>JAJZFR010000161.1 GCA_021805265.1 Acidobacteriota bacterium
TGCGCTCAGGTGGCGAGATACGGCTGTGAGTGCGGTGGAGACGAGAAACGGTAAAAGCGGGGCGCGATCCTCACTGCCTCCGGCGTTGAGATTCTGGGCGAATCGCAGTAGAGTTGCCGAGAACCGGCTTTGCGAGTCGCGCGGGCACTGGAGAGGGTTGAGGAGTGGATGAGGTGCTGAAAAGATTGCTTGCGGCGTTGAGTTTCTGTCTGCTTCCGGTGTTTCTGTGTGCGCAACCGATGGTTCAGATTCAGGTTCATGTGGACCGTGGGAACGGTTTGTTGAAGCCGGTGTGGGCGAATGTGGGGCATGACGAGCCGAACGACACCGACACGGCGGAAGGTCGCGCGCTGCTGGAGGAACTGGGCAAGCTGCGCCCGTTTGAATTCCGTGACCGCACGCACAACCTGTTGACGACGGGGGACGGGACGGCCGCGCTGAAATGGGGATCGACGAACGCCTATACGGAAGATGCGCAGGGCGATGCGGTCGAGGACTGGAAGATTGTGGATGGCATCTTTGACACGTATCGGGCGGCGAAGATCACTCCATTCGTTGAAATTGGATTCATGCCGAAGGCGCTGTCCACGCATCCGGAACCCTATCGCTCGCAATGGCCGGATGGTCCTTTGTTTACTGGCTGGTCGTACCCTCCACGAGACGCCGCGAAGTGGTCTGGGTTGATCGAACACTGGGTTGAGCATGCGGCAGAGCGGTATGGGCGCAACAACGTGGCGCACTGGGAGTGGGAGGTTTGGAATGAGCCGGATATCGGCTATTGGCACGGGACGGCGGCCGAATATGAGGCGCTCTATGATGAGTCGGCGGCGGCGGTGAAGCGCGCGCTGCCGGAGGCTCGTGTGGGCGGGCCGGCGACGACGGGACCGGCATCGGCGAAGGCGGCGGCGTTTCTGCGGGATTTCCTGACGCACTGCGTGAGCGGGAACAACAATGCGACGGGAGGGACGGGCGCGCCGCTGGATTTCATCTCGTTCCACGCCAAGGGCCATACGCGGATGGTGGATGGACATGGGCAGATGGACATCGGACAAAACCTGGCAGACATTGCAGCAGGATTTGCGATTGTGGCGAGTTATCCGAGCCTGCGGCACCTGCCGGTGGTGATCAGCGAATCGGACCCGGATCCGTGCGCGGCTTGCGCGGCGAGCCTGCATCCGGAAAACGGGTATCGGAATACGCCGCAGTATGCGAGCTATGAGGCGGAGCTGTTGTCTGGGACGCTGGCGCTGGCGGCCCGCTACGGGATCAACTTGCAGGGATATGTGACGTGGGCGTTTACCTTTCCGGGAGATCGGTACTTCGAGGGCTATCGATCGCTGGCGACGCATGGAATCGACAAGCCGGTGATGAATGCGTTTCGGATGTTTGGCATGCTGGAAGCGCACCGCGTGGAGGCGACGAGCAGCGGGCAGTTGAGCGTGGACACGCTGTTGAAAGAGAGTGCGCGGAAGCAGCCGGATATTGGCGTGATGGCGACACGGGACAGCCACAGCGCAAGCATTCTGGTATGGAACTATGCGGATGACGCGGTGGCGGCGCAGCCGGCGAGAATCGATGTGAACGTGGATGGATTGCCGAGGACAGCGAGCCGAGTGAGGATGAGGCAGTTTCGTGTGGACGAGGAACACGGCGACGCCTATCGCGTGTGGCAGTCGATGGGATCGCCGCAACAACCGACTCCGGAAGAGGTGGAGAAATTGCAGGCGGCAGGGCAGTTGCAACTCTTGTCCGCACCGGAGTGGAAGCCGACGAAGGCAGGCGAGACAAGATTGTCCCTCACGTTACCGCGACAGGGTGTCTCGCTGATTCAACTGGACTGGGGACCGAGACGAATCGCCTCAACCCAATAGCATTGCATGCAGCGGACGCGCGGGCGCGCCGTGGCCGCTCCCGGTGATCGGCATTGCATGCAGCAGACGCGCGGGCGCGCGGTGGCCGCTCCCGTTGGTCGCGGGGTTGGGTAAGTGGAGATTGTTTGCGAAAAGCAAAAGAAGAAGCAGATTCCCTGCGGGAATGACAACAAAAAAAGCAAAGGCAACGGCAAAAGCAAAGGCAAGAGCAAAGGCAACGGCAAAAGAAGAAGCAGATTCCCTGCGGGAAGGACAACCAAAAAAGCAAAGGCAAGAGCAAAAGCAACGGCAAAGGCAACGGCAGAAGCAAGGCAAAGCAAGAGCAGATTTCCTGCATTGCGGGCGGTGGATGGTGGGGATGGCTACCAGATGCCGACCTGGCCCTGGACGGATTGAATGAGGCGGGTGGCGTCGAAGCCGGTGCCGTTTTTGAAGACGGTGAGGACGTTTTCGATGTCGTCGATGTGGGTGGAGGGGTCGCCGTGGACGAGGACGAGATCGGCGTCTTTGCCGGGGGCGATGGTGCCGATGTGGTCGAGCTGGCCGAGGTAGCTGGCTCCGTTGCGGGTGGCGATGGAGATGGCCTGGACGGGGGTGAAGCCGGCTTCGACGAGCAGCTCGATCTCGCGCTGGTCTCCGAAGCCGGGGAGAACGCCTCCGTTGCCGGTGGGATCGGGTCCGGCGAGGAGCAATCCTCCGGCGTGGACGAAGGCGAGTTCGAAGTCCATCTCCTTGCGCAGGAGCGCGTTCATGGGCGAGGTGAGCGGGATGCCTGCGCGGAGCGTGAGGTAGCTTTGGAGTGCGGCGGGAGCGAGCGCGTCGGTGAAGCGGCGGGTGAGGGGTGGACGACCGGGAGCCATGGCTTCAAAGACGGGCAGAGTGGAGGTGACGGCGACGTGGTGCTGGATGAGGGAGTGGATGAGTGCCTGGACGGCGGGGTCGTCTATGGAGCGGTGAAGCCAGCTTTGTTCGCCGTCGGTGGGGCAGGAGTCGGGCTGTTTGGTGGTGGAGAATTCGGTGTCGGTGAAGATGGGGCCGTGTTCGAGGTCGTCGATGCCGAGCGAGATGGCTTCGGGCCAGGTGACGGAGCAGAGATGGCCGGTGAGTTTGTGGTGGCGGGTGTGGGCTTCGGCGATGGCTGCGCCGAGTTCGGCGCGGGAGATATCCATGTAGGCCTTGAATGAGGTCATGCCGGAGTCGGACCAGAAATCGACCATGCGGCGGGCTTCATCGGCGTCGCGGAGGGGGTGCATCTGTGCGAACTGGGTGGGTGCGCCTTCGAGGTAGGGCGCGGAGACATCCATTTTGGGTCCTGGCATGGCGCCGGCGTTGATCTGCGCAGCGATGCGGAGGTCGGTGTATGGCTCGACGCTGCCGGTGGTGCGCAGGGTGGTGACGCCGCTGGCGAGATAGAGGCGCGGCGCGGTGTACGGCAGTTCGGTGACATAGAAGCCGGGGCCGCTGGCGAAGCCGTCGTCGCGTTCGGTGGCGATGGAGGCGGAGTAGTAGAGGTGGTCGTGGAGGCCGACGATGCCGGGAAAGACGGTGTCGCCGGTGGCGTCGATGCGCGTGGCGGCGGCGGGGATGACTGCCTGCGCATCGGGTCCGACGGAGAGGATTTTTCCGTGGGAGACGAGGACGGCCTGATCGGCGAGAGCGGGGCTGCCGGAGCCGTCGATGAGGCGCACGTGGTGGAGGACGAAGACGGGCGCGGAGACGGAGATGAGGCCGCGTGTGGAGAAATCGTGAGTCAAAGACGAAGGCGGCTGGGCGGAAGATGAAGGCGGCTTCGCCGGAGCCACAGCCGCGATGAGTAGAAGCAGCGGGGTTATGCGCATCGCGCGAACTCCTTGTGCATTTTGCCGCCGTTCAGATGCGCATGGGCATGAGGACGTAGCGATATTTGTAAAGCGAATCGGGGTCTTCGGGGCGCATCTGGCCGGCGGATTGGGCGTCCTTGAACTCGATGCGGACTTCGCCTTCGTTGCCGATGGCTTTGAGGAAGTCGAGCATGTAGGAGCTGTTGAAGCCGACGAAGATGGGATCGAAGTTGTAGGGAGTTTCGATGGAGTCTTCGGATTCGCCGGACTCGGAGGACTGGGCGGAGACTTTGAGTTCGTTCTGTTCGAGGCGGACGCGGATGGCTCCGGAACGCTCCTCGGCAAACTGGGCGACGCGACCGATGGCAGCGGAGAGTTCCGTGGCGCGGACGATGGCGAATTTGTTGTTGTCGCGCGGGAGAACGGCCTCGAAGTTGGGGAAGTTGCCGGTGAGCTTCATGGAACTGAGGGTGCGATGGCCGATGGAGAAGAACATGCGCTGGTCGTCTTCGGCGAAGGTGAAGGTTTCAGCTTCGCTGGACTGGATGAGGGAGTAGATCTCCGCCAGAGCCTTGCGTGGGATGAGGGTGCGCTTTTCGCCGGAGATGCCCTGAAGCGGCTCCTCGGTTTTTTCAATGAAGGCGAGGCGATGGCCGTCGGTGGCGACCATGGCGAGCGAATCCGGCTTGAGGATGAGCAGAGCGCCGTTGAGGGTGTAGCGGGACTCTTCGCTGGAGATGGAGAAGATGGTGTGGCTGATGAGGGTGCGGAGGACGGCGGTGGGCAGGGTGACGGAGGAGAGTTCGGGCATCTCCGGAACCTGGGGATAGTTGGCGCGACCGAGGCCAACCATTTTGGTGTTGGAACGACCGGAGCGAATCTGGACCCAGTGATTTTCCAGCAGCTTGATGGAGACGTCGCCGTCGGCGAGGAGCTTGACGTAATCGAAGAGCTTGCGCGCGGGGATGGTGCAGGAGCCGGGCTTTTTGACCTTGGCGGCGCAGGAGGTGCGGATGGCCTGGTCGAGATCGGTGGCGGTGATGCGGACGGAGTCGCCGTCGGCTTCCATGAGGAGGTTGGAGAGGATAGGAATGGTGGTTTTGCGCTCGATGACGGCCTGAATGGCGCTCAGCTCGTTGAGCAGGTCTTTGCGACTGACGGTGATCTCCATGGCGGTGCCCTCGGTGGAGGGTGCGTCTGTGTGCAGCAGTGTTGTGCTCATGCTTCTCTCCACGACGCATGGGTTGCGTGATGCCACGATACACCATGCGGAGTTGCGGCGAAAACCGGTGCGCCGTCTGCATTGATTGTACGGAAGCGAGGGCGGGTTGGGACAGGTGGAAAAGAGCGCAGTTGTGCTGAAAACATTGCATGCAGCGGATGCGCGTGCGCGCGGTGGCGCTCCCGCTGGTCGCGGGGTGGGGGTGAGTGGAGATTGTTGGCGAGAAGTAAAAGCAAGAGCAACTGCAAAGGCAACTGCAAAGACAGAAGCAGATTCCCTTCGGGAATGACAACAAGAAAGGCAAGAGCAAAGGCAAAGGCAAAAGCAAGAGCAAAGACGAAAAAGGAAGGCGGGAGCAAAGGCACGAAGAGTGGAGGCGGCTGGTGGTGGGGATGAGGACGGGGTGCGAGTGGGGAAAAACGTACGGAAGAAAAGAATTCTTCGTAGCCGTAGTAGTAGCGGTGGCAGGAAAAGTGGAAAAGGGCGGAAAAACCGCATGGAGACTGGGGGAGATCACGGTGCGGGTTTTCCAAAACCGGGCTGTGGAATTGAGGAGAAAAGGAAAAGAGAGCAGGAAGGGCGTTTGCTGCCCCTGGTTGTCCGCGTTCTCCTCAGCCGGAGTTGGATGGGCTGTGAAAATGCAGGGCGCAAATGAGGAAAGAGCGTGTGCAGGCAAGCCTGGCGGGGGGTTGGAGCAGGAGGGATTTGCACGGCGAAGGAGAAGTCCACGGTTTGCACAGGGGAGTGGGGAGGCGTGGAAAATCAGGCAGTGGCGCGGAGTTCTTCGGCGACAGAGGCGAGAAGGCTGCTCCAGTCGCCGGGCGCGGGCTGGCGAAAGAGCCGGAGCGTGGGATACCAGGGGGTGGTGGGCAGGGATTGCATCCAGCGCCAGTCGGATTGCCAGGGCAGCAGGAGCCAGCAGGGACGCGCAAGCGAGCCGGCAAGATGGGCGAGGACGGTGTCGGTGGTGAGGACGAGATCGAGCGCGGCAAGGACGGCGGCGGTGTCGGCGAGGTCGCGGTCGGTGGAGCAGGCGTCAAAGAGTGGGAAATGCGGCAGGTGGAATTGTGCGGCGAGTTCCGCGCGTGCGGCGGGAAGCTGGCCGGCAGCTTCGCCTTTTTGAAGCGAGAACCAGCGATGCTGGGGAAATTGAGCGAGTAAAGGCAG
>JAJZFR010000099.1 GCA_021805265.1 Acidobacteriota bacterium
GGCGAGCAGGAAGGCAATTCCGTGCAGCAACGAGTTTGCATCCGCGGAACCTACGAGAAAATCGTACCCTATTCCCTTCTCCGTTTCACATGGTGCAATAACGCGCGACCCGAGGAGACGACCACGATCACCCTTCATTTCTCCGATGTCGCGGATGGCACCCTGCTCGAGCTGGTTCAGGAAACATTTCTCACGGCAGAGTCCTCGATGCGCCACAACTCGGGCTGGACGAGTTGTTTCTCGAAACTCGAAGCGATGCTGGGAAGCGAATAATCCGCGCGTGGAACAGGAGCCTGAACCTCACGCAGCCATTACACTGATGTGTGAGGTCTTGCTTGCTTCAGCGACGGTTATTTCTCGGGTTGTTCTTCTGCGCGGCGTTGCAGGTTTCCCTGGCTGGAGCTGCCGCCGCAGGCGGACAATCTCCGGTCAATGTTCCTGCAGCCGATGGGTCGGCAGCGGTGGCGCGGCAACCGCGTTCGCCGGAGGTGGTGAAGGCGGAAACCGCGATTGCGTCGCGAGACTACAAGACTGCCGAACCGCTGTTGAATGCCTGGCTCGCCAGCCATCCGACGGATGGGCGCGCGTTGTTTGATGCAGCCTATATTGCCGATGTCGAGAATCGAAGCGAAGACGCGCTCGGACTGTATCGGCGGTGCGTGGCCGCGGACCCGAAGAACTTTCCTGCGCAGATTTCGCTTGGACTGTTGCTGGCGCGCATGGGCAAGCCCGTCGAAGCCAGGCAGGCGCTGGTTGCCGCGACGCAGCTTGATCCGGGCGTGGAAGGCAAGACGGCGACCGCGCAGGCATGGCGCGCGCTGGCAGAGATTGACCGTAACGGCGTGGATGGAAAGCCGGATTACGCGCAGGCCTCTGCAGACATGATGGAGGCGCTCAAGCTGACACCGGAGACCAAACACGACACCCTGTTCGCGGCAGGTCTGGCTGAGGCCAGCGGCCAGTCCGAGGAGGCCGAAGCCGCGTATCGACGGCTGCTGGCGCACGACCCGAATTCCATGGCCGCCACCACTGGCCTCGCTCATGTGCTCATCTCGGAAAAGAAATACACGGACGCGGAAGCGCTGCTGCGGCCCGCGCTTGAAAAATCTCCCGATGACATTACTCTGACCGCGCAACTGGCGGCCGTACTGGTAGCAGAGGACAAGGCAGACGCGATTCCGCTGCTTGAAAAAGTACACGCACAACAGCCCGAAAACGATGAAATTACGCGCATGCTGGCACAGGTGGACGCCGATGCGGGTGAGTTCGCGCAGTCCGACGCGCTCTATGTCGCTCTGCTGTCGAAGCGCCCGAAGGACGCCGATTTGTTGACTGGCCATGGACAAAACCTGATTCGCCAGGGGCAGTTCACGCCGGCGCTTCCGGTGATGGAGCAGGCGACGACGCTGGACCCCAATAATGGCGACGCGTGGAGCGGTATGGCGTTCGCAGCCTCCGAGTTGAATCAGCCGCAACTGGTGATCCAGGCGCTGACGATGCGCGCCAAAGTGCTGCCCGATTCCGCGCCGGTGGATTTTCTCTTCGCCACGGCTTACGACAAGCTGCGCGACAAGAAGTCGGCGATCCTGTACTACCAGCGATTCCTTGATCTCGACGCGGGCAAGCTCAAGAACCAGGAGTGGCAGGCAAAACAACGCATCGAGCTGCTACAGAAGCGTCGGTAACTCCGGCGATCTCAGCCAAATATTTTCATCAGTCCGGCAGGAGCAAGATCGGGCACGAGGATGCGGCGCGGATCACCCAGGCTGTGGCAAAGCGCCTCGGCGGCCAGGTAGCCGCTGCGCACGGCACCTTCCATGGTAGCTGGCCAGCCCGTCTGAACCCAGTCACCGGCGAGGAAACACTGTGGCCAGGGCGAGGCTGCGCCGGGGCGCAGATCGTCGATTCCGGGAGGAACGCCAAATGTTGCGCGAACTTCCTTGACCAGTGTGCTCTTGAGCAGCCGCGCGGAGCGCACTGCAGGGAAAAATTCAGCCAGTTGTGTCGTCGCGCGATGGATAGCCTGTTCGCGGTTCAAAGCAGCAAACTCGCGCGAGGCGCTGACCACCAGTTCGATGTAGCTGCCCGCAACCAGCCGCGAAGGCTGCCAACGCGATTTGTGATACATCCAGTGAATATCGCGGTCGAGCAGAACGGCATGGTCAAGCTCCGTGATCTCGCGGTCATACCAGAGATGCACACTGCAGATCGGCCAGTGAACAAGCTTTTTCATGCGGTCTTCGAGCGAGCGCGTTTGGGGATTCGCAGGCATTGCAGGCATCAGTTTTGCCGTCGCTTCAAACGGCAGCGCGAGCACCAGATGTTCTGCGTTGAACCCAGTCTCTCCGCCCTGTATCGACCACGTTCGCTGCTCTTCCTTCCACGCAGCGCTGAGCACATTGGTGTTGAGCACAATCCGTCCGCGGCGCGACTCGAGATACTCCGCCGCGTGGGCGTATAGCTCGGTAAGCGGAACCGTGCTCATGCCCATTGCGCCCGCGCGGGCAGAGTTCATGAACAGCTCGCGAATGACCTTGTGCGCATAGGGCAGCGCGATCTGGTCCAGACTTGCGTTGAGCGCGCTGGCAATCACGAGGTCCCAGAATCGCTTGATGGCTCCGGAAGATTGCAGGTGGGATTCAATCCAGTCAAAGAGGCTTCGTTGTGAGTCATGCTGCGTCGAAAACATCATGCAGGTAAAGGCCCAGAGCAGCGAGAGCTTGTCCGAGATCGAGAAGCAATCGGCGGCGAGAATCGACGGCAGGCCGTGGAGAGGCGCGGGCAGATTCGCTGGCGCGAGGACCGAGCGTCTTCCGCCTGGCTCGATGAGCGTCATGCGGCTGTCCCAGAAAATTTTGTCGGCGACGCCGAGCCGCGTGTAGAAGTCGATCAGGTTGGTGCAGCAGCCGAACAGAACATGCTGGCAGTTATCGATCACCTCGCCGGTACCTGGATGAAGATAGGAGGAGGCTCGACCGCCGAGATAGCCGCGCCGCTCGATGAGCGTAACCTGAAAACCGGCGGCGGCCAGAGCACACGCTGCGGCCAGACCAGCAACGCCGGCGCCAACCACAAGAACCGTGTTCTGCGGCGTATCCTGCACTGTCGGATTCGTTTCCAGATTGCTCTTCTTTGATGTCGAAAAATCTGTTTCGGCTTGCATGGTTACCCGCTACTTTGAAGATATGCGCAAACGCAGTCGTATTGCTGCCATCCATAGCAGGCCGCGAACGAGGATTTCCAGTTTCTGCCATCGCGGCACGGTGACGCGTTCCGAAATGACATCGTAGCTCCTCGCGGCGATGCGAAGAAGGAGGCGGTGATAGATGGTAACCAGCACCCAGAGCGCCGGGCGGCTCGCAGGGTCAATCAAGGGCAGAAGCTCACGCGCCGCGTTGTAATACTCTTCCGCACGTGTTGCAAGGGATTGAAAAAGCGCTCGCTCTTCAACGGTGATTTTCTTATCGGAATGCTGTTGCAGTTGAAGAATTGTGACGTTGTGCCGGGCGAGATACGTCAGCGGAAGATAGATGCGGTTGCGCTCGGCGTCCTCGGCGACATCGCGCAGAATGTTGGTCAACTGAAAGGCAATGCCTGTATGCTCGGCGAGTATTTCGGCGCGCGGGTCGGAGTAGCCGAAGATGCGGATGCAGACCAGGCCAACGACCGAGGCGACCAGATAGCAATAGCGATAAAGTTCCTCAAAATCTGCGTAAGTATCGGGCAGCCCGGCGCGGCTGGCGGCGGTCTCTTCAAGGTCCATGGTCGTGCCCGCGACCAACTCGTCGAGCAGGGAGTGAGGAATTGCGAAGCGACTTGCAGCATCGCGGACGGCAAGAAACACCGGATCGGCAGTGTCAGCGCCGGCGCGCGCGCTGTGCCACTCGTCGAGCCAGGTGCGGAGTTGGAGGCGGCGCGTTTCGCGCGAGAAGGATTCATCGTCGGCGAGATCGTCGGCGCGGCGCATGAAGGCATAGATGGCGCAGATGGCGTTGCGACGCTCCGCAGGCAGGGCAACAAACGCGTAGTAGAAATTCTTTGCCTCGCGTCTGGCGATAGACCGGCAAACGCTGTAAGCGGACTGCAACTGCGCAGTGGAGACCGCCGAGATGGTTACGGGTGCCGGCGGGGTCATGCGGCGCGGCCTCCGAGCCGCATGGCGGGTAGGAATCTGCCCGTCACGGCGCGCAGCGCCAGAGCAATCTTGCTGACTTTGCTGATCGACGGCCGCCGAGATAGCACGTCATAGTTGCACTTCTCGATGGCGCGCAGAATCTCCAGGCCACCGCGGCTGAAGAGATCCAGATCGAGGGCAAGCTCGTTATCGACGCTTGCAATCAACGGAATCCCCTGATGAAAAAGCCGGCGTGCGTAATCGACCATCTCATGGAGCAGCGCGCGAAACTCCGGCGTTGCCAGCCCGGCAGCGAGGGTCGCTTCGCTGACGCCACAGCGCTCCATGGCCTCGGCTGGGATGTAGATGCGTCCGCGCTGGTGGTAGTCGGAGGCTACGTCCTGCCAGAAGTTGGCGAGCTGCAACGCGGAACAGGTGAAGTCGGAGAGGCGAAAGCGCTCCGCATCCCGATAACCGCAGACGTAGAGCACCAGGTGGCCGACGGGATTGGCAGAGTTCATGCAGTAGCCGAGCACATCGTCCATGGTGCGGTACCGAGTTACGGTCTGATCCTGACGAAAGGCTTTCAGAAGATTGGCGAAGGGATCGATGGGAATCTGGCAGGCGCGGATGGTTTCGGCGAGGGCGACGAAGACCGGGTGCTGCGCCTGACCGCGATAACAGGCCTCCAACTGTTCGCCCCAGAAATCGAGCAGCGCCAGCGCCTGTTCCGGGCTGGCAACTTCATCGCCGAGATCATCGGAGACGCGACAGTAGGCGTAGATGGCGTGAAAATGCGGACGCAGTTTTTCCGGCAGGAACCACGATGCAACATGAAAGTTTTCGTAGTGCGTTTCGGCCAGATTTCGGCACCAGGCAAGCGCTTCCTCGCGTGTAGGCGCAACAGCAGGAAGGCGGTAGCTGGCGGGAAGCGCGGCCCATCCCTGCTCAAGAAAACAATTGCGCTCGGCATCGCTGGATGCGGTGGTGCTCATGTTCTCTATCGTAATGCTTCTGGCGCAGAGTTTCGAGGTATCGGAATATCTGACATATCATTTCGAGCGAACCGAACAACGCTTGCGTCCTCATTCCAGGAATCTATCGGTGTGTCCTCAGAAATCAGAAAGGAAAACTTGATGAACAAGATTGGCACAGTAGCCCTGACTCTCGGCCTCGCAGTCACCTGCGCGGCGCAGCCCAGCTTGAACAACGAACCGTCCGCACAGACTCCATCCAAACAGTTTCGCCTGACATTCATGCTTACTTATCCGGAGGGGCACCACGCAATGCAGAGTCTTGTTTTGGAAGTTCCTGTTGGCAGAGACCAACCAGGAATTGCAAAGATGACTCTCTCCTCAGGATCGATGGGTCAGGTGGAGGCCAGTGTTGCGGAGAGTCTTCAATGTTCCGATGTCCATGAAACTGCCACGGGGCTTGCGGCTGAAGTGACGTTCACGATGGACAGAATTACGCCAGACGGAATTGGGCACAGCGGAGAACCGCTGCACCATCAATTGACGTTTGAGCGAAAGGTTGACCTTGTGCCTGGCAAGGAAACTCGGATTACCGAGCCGATGCACAGGGTTCCATTACGCGCGGGCGATCCGGTATTGCCGGATACAGTCTCCGGTCCACCTCAGATTTCAGTCCTGGTGGTTGCATTGTAGGCGTGCGGGCAGGATCGCGGTCTTGATACGGCTCTGGCCATTCTTGCTCTGGCCATCCTGGCCCAGCCCACCCTGGCCGCGATCCATGAGTTCGGCGAAGGCATGGTTGAGATCGGCCAGCGCGGCGTGGCCGGTGATGAAATGGCTGGCATGAAATCGACCGCCGGCGATCAGGTCAAAGGCGCGGCGAGCGGTAGCTGGCGTGTGATGGAAGGTGGCCTTGAGCGTCAGGTCGCCGTAGTGAAGGCGGTTGGTGTCGAGACTGACCGTGGTGCCCGCTGCCGG
>JAJZFR010000300.1 GCA_021805265.1 Acidobacteriota bacterium
TTCGCCGAACCGCGGCCGGCGCTCGCGCAACTGAAACACCCGCTTCGCCCGCCGCGCCTTCGGCCGGTGCAGTTTCAGCCGCGTCTGGATGCGCCGAACCG
The DNA here is from genome assembly GCA_021805265.1 of Acidobacteriota bacterium. Taxonomy (GTDB): domain Bacteria; phylum Acidobacteriota; class Terriglobia; order Terriglobales; family Acidobacteriaceae; genus Acidicapsa. The sequence goes on from JAJZFR010000300.1 coordinate 102, forward strand.
TCTCGCGCGATACCGCGATGCCGTCCCGCTCCGCCAGTTTCTCCGCTGCCAGCGTCGGGCCGAAATCGGGGTAGCTCTCGCGCAAGAGCTGCTCGATCCGCAGACGCGTCGACTCCGGCAAGCGGTTGTGCGAGGCTTGCCCCCGCTGGCGGTTGACTAAGCCAGCGTCGCCGCGCTGCTTCCATGCCTTCACCAACCGCTTGAACTGCCGCAAACCGATCCCAAGCCGATGCGCCGCGTCACGCTGGCTCAGCGTCTTCTCGATCGTTTGCCTTATCAGGTGCGACCTGTCCCGCTCCCGCCCGCTCATCGAAAGATACCCTTCGTCCACGATGGCCTCTCATTGGGCAGTGCCCAAAAAGAGACATTCTAACTGTGCAAAAAGGGGACATTCTCGCGTTGCGCTAACACGGCCGTAGATGGCGCTTGCATTCGCGTTCGAACCCGCCTAAAAAATTTGTGTGGAAAACGCGGGCGTAGCTCAGGGGTAGAGCACAACCTTGCCAAGGTTGGGGTCGAGGGTTCGAATCCCTTCGCCCGCTCCAGATTTTCTAAGGAAAATCAATCTGTTAAAGGCGGTCCTCGGGGCCGCTTTTTGCTTACATTGGCCCAAGCTGAGCGGGCTGTAAGCTCCTTGTAAGCGCAAGGAAGTGATCGTTCGGCTACCACAGCGCGCTTTTGGCGGCGCGCAAAGATAGATCGTGGTGATTGGCGCCGGTCGGGTGCCGCCAAACGGGCCGCAAATGTCCTCACCGGCTCAGCGAGACGCCGGCCTGCAACCGTGGGTCCGGGCTTTGTTGGCAAGGTCCAAAACTCTGATCGGATACCACTGGTGAAAAGTGCATCACTTCGTTGAAGTCTGATGTGACAAGGGATAAGGTCACCCCAGAATGCCGGGGAGAGTTGCATGAACGAGCGCCCTCGCAAGGCAACGCGGCTGACGGTAAGCCTCGAAGAGCAGGACTATCGGACCCTAAATGAGATCGCGTTGGCGCGAGACGCCTCAGTCTCGTGGGTCATCCGCCAAGCCATCCGGCAGTTTATCGACGCATCGCCGAAGCCAATCGATTCACCGGCGCTGCCGCCAATTAGCCAGGCGGGCGATGGTCGATGAGTGTTCACCGGAACAGCACAACAGGTTGGGGCGTGGATCGGACGCGCAAACAGTTCACGCGGAGGATCGGTGTTGGCGAGGTTTCGCCAGCATTATCGCTTCTGATTCTTGCCGAGGGCACAGACGCCCTGAATCGGCGAGGTCGCCAAAATTCTAATCGCTTGAAAAGAGCCCCTCACGGGGTGGTCCGGGTTCATGGGGCCCCATCCCGCGGCAGAGCGATGACGAGCGCCATTTCACTTACGACGGACGTCTCACGGTTAATACCGCTCGGGCGGCTCGGTCTCATGAGGACCAGACGCCCATGAAGCCACCTCGTTGGACAGTTGTTAGCCCCTCTGCATATGAGTGGGAACGCGAGGCTCTGGAGTTCCTCCGCGAGCATTTGCCCGACCACGACCCGTGGCGGGCATGGTCGAACTTCGAGTTTGTGGACGACGAGGGGCGCGTCAACGAGGTCGATTTGCTCGTCCTGACATCCGCAGGCCTCCTGCTGGTCGAAATCAAGAGCCGGCCGGGCACGATCGATGGCGACGCCCATAGCTGGGTTTGGACGACGGATGGCCGCAGGCACACCGTCGATAACCCGCTTCTGCTGGCCAACCGGAAGGCAAAGCGTCTTGCGTCTCTGCTGAAGCGACAGGATGCGTTTGGCCGCGGCGCCAATCGAGTGCCTTGGGTGACGGAGGTCATCTTCCTCTCAAAGGTTCTACAGCCGCCGCGTATCGATCCTGGGACAGCACGCAGAGTGTTCCTGAGAGGTAACCCGCGCGGAGCCTCTGACACCGGCATCATCGCCGCGCTGACGGGCACGTTGGATACTGAGCTCGGTCGACCCGGATCAGTTGACTCGAATATTGCGCGCGCAACTGCGCGATCGATCGAGCAAGCAGGTATTCGACCGGCCGGCCGCGATCGGCGGGTTGGTGACTACCTCCTCGGCGCTCTACTCGGCGAGGGCGATGGCTGGCAGGATTTTGTGGCGAAACACGCGAGCCTCGGAGTGGCGCGCCGCGTCAGGGTCTATCCGTACTCGCGTGCCGCGTCCCCCGATGAGCGCGAACGCCTGGGCCGCATGGCCATGCGCGAGTTCCGCGTTCTTGAGGGGATCGATCACCCCGGGATCCTCAGGGTACTCGACTTCCGTGAAACAGAACTTGGCCCTGCACTTGTATTCGAGCATGACCCTAATTCGATCAGGCTCGACCGCTTCCTACGAGAAAAGCTATCGGACCTGACGGCGGAAGCGCGTCTGGGGCTTCTCCGGCAGTTGGCCGAGGCGCTTGGCCATGCGCACGGCAAGCGCCTGTACCATCGCGGCCTGGCGCCGCAGAATGTGCTGGTGCACGGCGTAGCCGAGGGACAACCCCGGCTTCAAATCATGAACTGGCAGGTTGCTTCCCGTGCCGAGGGGAGCCAGACCGCCATTCCCGTCACGTCGGGCACCCGCAATATCGACGACCATTTCGGCGATCCGGCAAAGGTCTATCTCGCACCCGAAGCACTCAGCGGCGGCGAAGCTGGCGCGCAGGCGGATGTCTTTTCGCTCGGCGCCATCGCCTACCACCTCTTCACAGGTCGTCCACCGGCGGACAGCCCACTTGAGTTGCCGGCGAAATTGCGCGAGGGCGGCGGGCTGCGGCTTGCCGAAGCAGTTGATGGTATCGGCACCTTCCTCGAGGACCTGGTCCGCGCGTCAACCGCCCCTGTTGTGCGTGATCGGATTGCTTCGGCCGGTGAGTTCCTCGAATATCTCGCCCTGGCCGAAACGGATGCGCGTGCGCAAGATTCCACGACGACCGTCGATCCGAGCATCGCGAAGCGGGACGACCAGCTTGAGGGCGGATTCGTTGTTGTCCGCAAACTCGGTCGCGGCGGCACGGCCGACGCATTGCTGGTCCGGCGCAATGGCGAGGATGACGAACTGGTCCTCAAGGTCGCCGTAGACGAGACGCACGGCGATCGCCTGCAAGCCGAAGCGGCTGTCCTGCGCCGCCTGCATCACCAGAACATCGTCCGCATTATCGACACGCTAACGGTCTCCGGTCGCGCTGCCATCCTCATGGAAAAGGCGGGCGATCGCACCCTCGCCGAGCGGTTGCGGGGCGATGACATGCCCTCGCTCGATCTGATGCGCCGCTTCGGCGAAGATCTTCTCCAGGCGCTCAATCACCTTGAAGAGCAAGGCGTCGCCCATCGCGATATCAAGCCCGACAACATCGGCATAGCACCTGCCGGCGGGAGCGGCCGTCTGCGCCTTGTCCTGTTCGATTTCTCGCTTACCCGCACGCCGCCCGAGAACATCCAGGCCGGGACACGGCCCTACCTCGATCCCTTCCTCGCCTTGCGGCCCCAGCGCCGTTGGGACCTGCATGCGGAGCGATATGCCGCGGCGGTCACCCTGCATGAACTCGTCGCCGGTGTCCCGCCCACCTGGGGCGATGGTGCGACTGAACCGCTCGTCACGGAGGACGAGGCCACGATCGCGACGGACCGGTTTGATCCCACGTTGCGAGAGGGGCTGCGGGACTTCTTTACGCAGGCGCTGCGTCGTAACGCCGAGGAGCGCTTCGACAATGCCGAGGAGATGCTGCGCGATTGGCGGCGGGCCTTCGAGCCGCTGGATCGTGGCGCCATCGCCGAAGACAGCATTGAAACCATTGCCCGCCGCCTCGATCGGCGCAGCACGATCGCCGAGCTCGGCTACAGCGTCGAAGCGCGTGACGTACTCGATCGCATGGGCGTGCATACCGTCCAGCAGTTGCTTGCCGTGGATCGCATCCGGTTCCGCTATCTCCGCAGCGTCAGCGACAAGGTCCGCCGTGAAATCCGCGAACGCGCCAAGCGCCTTGCCGAAATCAGACCCGAACTGAAGCCGGGCGGTGGGTCGGAGGATGCGCAGGCCTGGGCCAGCGTGGACCGGCTTTCCGAACTCCTGATCCCGCGCCGTCCCGCGGGCGATGAGACGGCGGAAGACCGGTTGCTGGAACTTTACCTTGGTCTTGAGCCGGCCGACGGGCCGGTGTCCTGGCCCGCTGCCGGGGACGTGGCGCGCGAAGCAGGCGTCGCCCGCAGTGCGGTCGCCGCGGTGTTGGGCAAGGCACGCGATCGTTGGCACAAGAGCCGGGCGCTCAACGAGCTCCGCACCGAATTGGTGTCGCTGCTGTCGAGTGCCGGTGGTGTCGCCACAGCCGATGAGCTGTCAGCGCTGTTGCTCGCCGCCCGCGGTTCGGTCGAGGACTCCGAGATTGATCGCCGCAGACTTGCGAGCGCTGTTCTCCGCGCTTCCATCGAACTGGAAGCCTCGGCGAGCGACACCGCGCGTTTTGCTTCGTATGCCGATCAGGCCCCGATCCTGGTGGCTCTCAGCCCTGAACTGGCGGCGCATGCCGTTGCACTCGGTGCCATCGCCGATCGCATGGCGCTCGAGGATCCCCTGCCCTCGCCAGGGCGGGTCGAGGAAGAATTGAATCTGGCCGTGCCGCCAGGCGGCACGGCACTACCGCCCGGTCGCACGCTGCGACTCGCGGCGGCCGCCTCCAAATCGGCGTCGCTCTCGGCCCGTGCCGAGCTGTATCCGAGGGGAATGTCGCCCGCGACGGCCCTGCGGCTCTCCCTGGGCTCGCTGGCCGGCCCACGATTGCTGTCCGAGGAAGCCGTTCGGGAGAGAGTCAAAGGACGGTTCCCGGATGCGGCCCAGTTGCCGCCACGGCCGGATCTCGATCGCCTTCTTGACGAGGTAGGCGCGGAGCGGATCTGGCGCGACGACGATCTCGACGGGCGTGGCTATGTCAGCCGCATCGTGACCCCGTCCGACAGGGGCAGCCCTTCCGGTGTGTTGCGCTATGGCACGTTGGCCTCAGCGCCTCAGGCAACGCCAGAGGTGCTGGACGCACGGTCGCTGGAAGAAAAAATCGTCGGCGCTGGCCGCTCAGGGGACTTCCTGGCGTTGACGGTCGATCCGCGCCGTGCACCCCGCGCCGAGGCCGAACTGCTGCGCCGATTCGCGCCGCGGGAACGGGTCAGCTTGGAATTGCTGTTGCTGCGCGAGATGCGTGCCGAAGCCGAGGCACGAAAAGTGAAATGGCCCGTGGTGCTGGCCGCGGATGCGGAAGGACACGACGGGAAGGGATTCCGGAACCTTCTTCGCCTCGCCACCAAAGCGACTGAACGCGTGCTCGCGACGTTGTTGGCCCTCGACAGAGCGGCGCTGCTGGTGAACCCCGGACTACTCGCGCGGTACGATCTGATGCCGATGCTGACCGATCTCGCGCAAGCATCCGGCACCAGGGGCGGCCCTGCCAGCCTATGGGTGCTTGTGCCCCAGGCAGATGGGGGTATGCCGATGATTGACGGCGCGTCGCTGCCGGTCATGTCCGCCGCCAACTGGGCACGACTGACCGACCCATGGCTTGCCAACGCCCACCGGGCCGGGGGCGCACGCAGTGCTGCCTGACCATTCATGATTTTTGAGTTCGGATCCCCTCCTTCATGATCAACGCCGGCAAACTCCTCGCTGACCTGAAGCGCCTTCGAAGAGGGCTCGACGCGGATCTGCGCGCGACCCACGCCACCGGGGCGCAGCGGGCTGCTGTGCAGGCCGAGTGGCGAGAGGCTTTCGATCTCGCCCGGACGCGAGACACGTTTGAGGCTTTCCTCGACGGCGCATTCGATCAGGCCGTGGTCCACTGGGTGTCAAATCGCTTCCAATTCCGACCCCCTTTTCGCGTCCAATAATGACCCCTCATCGGGCACGATCTGGAGCTTATCCACGTCATGCATAGGAGGGACCCGCGCCCGTAGCGCAGCGCCCCAGGGC
>JAJZFR010000075.1 GCA_021805265.1 Acidobacteriota bacterium
CGAACGGACAACGCAGAATGGCCGAGGCAATCGAGCCGACGCTGACGCGCATCCTCGACGACAGCGCGCGCCAATATCTTCACTCGCTCGACGCTGTGAATACCGCGCTGATTCCGGTGCCGCGCCTGGAAAGCGATTCCTACGACTGGTATCAGCGGCACCAGCAGATTCTCGATCTTCAACAGAAGCTCGACCCGCAAATCGTGCTGATTGGCGACTCGATCACTCACTTCTGGGCGGGGGAACCGATGTCCTTGCGCAGCAGCGGGCCGGAGGCCTGGGAACATGCGTTTCATGGCCTGCGAGTGCTCAACATGGGCTTTGGCTGGGACCGTACGCAGAATGTATTGTGGCGTCTCGATCAGGGCGAGTTCGTGGGCATCCATCCGAAGACTGTCGTGCTCAATATCGGTACCAACAATCTGGCTGGCACAGCCAATGCGCGAAGCAATTCGCCGGATGAAATTGTCCAGGGCGTTCTCGCAATCGAACGGAAGATTCGCGAACGAAGTCCAGCGAGCAGGGTGATTGTGATGGGCATCTTTCCGCGCGGCTACAGCCCGGAAAACAGTTTTCGCGCGCCAATCCGGGAGATCAATTCCCTGCTTGCTTCCGCGCTTGCAAACGAGCCGCAGACAACGTTTCTGGACATCGGGTCGCAGTTTTTAGCGCCCGACGGAACACTGCCCGCCAGCATGATGAGCGATGGCACGCACCCGACAGAGGCTGGCTACGCAATATGGGCCAATGCCCTGATTCTGGCTGGTGTCCGCGATCTTCGATAGCATCAGCGTTCAGGAATGAGCCAGACCTCGGCCACCTGATTGCCGCGTCCGCTGCCGCCCTCACCGTAGGGTTGCAGCCAGTCGATCTCGAGCCTGCCGGAAGCGACAGCAGCAGCGGGTATCGCGTATTCCACACGCTCCGGATTGCGTATTCGCTGCCGAGAAGATTGCAGTTCGAAGCAGCCATGGCTGACTGCGCATTCGAGTCTCTCGCACGACTTCAAAGCCTCGGACGCGTGAGTAGAGCAGGCCGTTGGAAGCGGCGGCGCGTTGGCCAGCACACGAATCGGCAATGCGTAATCCTCGCCCGCGTACGTGACTCTCAGCCGATACTGTTGCACGGGATCGAGGCCGGTATAGAGCAAGCGCAAAGGCTGCTCGTAGAGCATCTCCGCATAACTCAACTCGGACCATCGCCAGCCATCGTCAGGGATACGGTCCGCAACGCCGTCGATGGCCGTACGATACATCTCCGGGTCGCCAGCGAAACCGACGCCACGCACCAGGTGAGGCTCCCGATCTGGTGCTCCGAGATCGTCGCGCATCGTGCCGGGCGAAGGCTCGTTCCAATTCGCAATTGCCAGCAGTTCCCTTCTCTCTGCCGATTCGTTGTCGAGCGCGCGAATGCGGGCAAACTCGCGCTCCAGCCACACGCGATTATCGAGCGGAATATCCACACGATCCAGATTCGCGCCGCGCTCCCAGTTCTCCGCCTTGTAGAGCGGAACGCTCAGTTGTATCCCGACATCCTCGAAGAGGTTTTGCGCCAGCGCGAAGAGCCGCTTGCGGAGCGCAGTTGCCTGTGCCGGATCGGGTGATCGAAGCGCAGCCTCAGCACTCCGCATCGCCTTCTCTGCGCCGGAGTTCGAGACAAATTGGAGCGCTTGCATGGCCGCCTGCTCATGGCCCTGTTCGGCGCGCAACCGCACCTGGAGCAGCGCATCGTATTCGGCACGGTAAAGGGCCATTTCGAGCCGCCAGTTGCGCTTCGGAGCGGCAGAGTTCTGTTCGATCAACTCAAGCTCCGAGAGGGTCTTCGGAATCTGCGAATTCGTCGCCAGCGGACCGCGCCAGTTGCGTTCGAGGTCCATGAGCGATCGAGCAAACGCAACCTCGAAATCCTGACCAAGAAAAAGCCTCGCATATTGCCGCAGAATTCCTTCCGCGCTGGCATCGGGATTCCACCCCCAGGCCGTCCAGAGTATTTTGTTCACGTCGTCGTTGACTCCTTCGGAATACGTCACGAAACCGATATTCAGCCGTGCAAAATGATGAAAGATTGCCGACTCATCCACCGGTCGCGGATCGATCGGCTCGCGTCCTTCGGTAAGCGCAAAGACCGGATCCCACTCGGGCACGGGAAACTGCGCGTGCATCGCGTGGGCAATATCGGGATAAAAGATCATGGGATATCGACGGGGTATGCGCTCACGCTGGCGCGCAAAACTGTCGCGCGATTGCGGGCCGAAGAACACACCATCCAGCCACCCTGGACGCGTATGCATCCATCGATAAAAATCCTCGTAATGCGCCGCATTCATGCCCTGAGCAGAGACGTAGATACGAGCATGAGGATGAAACCAGCGAAGAATTGCGGACTCCTTTTCGAGCAAGGGAAACAGCAGGTCTGGTGGCGTATGCCCTGGATCGCCGCCAGGGATGTAGACAGCATCGACGCGCGGCAGCTTCCGCATGAGAGCGCGAAAGCGATCCAGTTCACGCGTGACATCGGCGGGGCGCGAGTAGTCATCCTCCATCTCGGGATAAAAAATATCGCAGTTCAAACCATAGCGATCAAGAATACGGGAGATACCGATGATCGTATCGAGCGGAGGCGCTGGAAAGAGCGGACTGATTGGCGCATCATCCGAATCGGGCGCGATCAACTGGATGGTGTTGGCACCAAAGATTGCCAGGTCGCGAATCTGCTGTTCGAACTGAGCCAGCGTCCATGCGTCATAGGTGTTGTTCTTGTTGCGGTAGCCCAGTTGGTGGCTGCGGACAGGTTGTGCGGGATACTCGGCAATGCGCAATTCCCCGACTATCCGGGCACTTTCCGAGCGCATGCGCATTGCGCGCAGCAGGCGACCAATACCAAAGAGAACGCCGCGGTCATCCGCACCCTCAATGACGACCAGAGGCTGATGATTCCAGCGTAGAGTGGACAGCGCGAAACCCTCCGGACTCGAACCCGACCGGGCTATGCGGGGAAGCAGTGACGCCGGCAGTGCAGACGGTAGTTCGGTTCGGTCCGCAGCAACAATCACGCAGCCTGAAGAGCCGGCACTACCGCGCGCATCTGCAAATTCCGCGCGCTGCTTCCACCGCTCGCCGGTGCGCTTTTCAACTTCATCGAGGAGCATCTGAATCGCTGTCTTTTCCTGCGGCGAAGCTCCTGCGGGGACGACAACAATCGATTGAGCACACTCGAACGAAGTCGCAACCAACGGCGAAGAAAACGATGGACAGGCGCACGCAATGGAAAACAGAACGAGCATCAGCGCGCAGGGCAAACTCCGACGCACACCCCGCGATTTCCTTTCCTCCCACGCTCGGGGAGTGTCAGCAGCGGGGCGCATATCCATTTCATTCGCTTCCGTTGCGATTACGCAATCACCCATGTGATTGTTTTAACCTATAATGCTCATCATGCGGTCAAAAACAACATCCAGAAATGTATTTTCCAGCGCGAACCAGCGACCTGTCCGCGCATGACCGTCGCACTTGCATAGAGATTTCGGAGGATTCACGATGCCTTCAACAGCCAGCAATCGAGTCTTGTACAGCCGCTTTCTGCTGCTTATCGCAGGCATGGGAGGGCTTCTCTACGGCATCGATGTCGGCATCATTGCGGCGGCGCTTCTTTACCTGAGCAAGACCATCGACCTGACGGTGCAGCAGACCTCTGCGATCGTCGCGGCGGTGCTTGGCGGCGGCATGATCTCCTCGCTCGTGGCTGGATTTCTGGCCGACCTGTTTGGCAGGAAACGAATGATGATCTTCAGCGGCCTGATGTTTGTTTCGAGCGTGGGCATCATTGTGCTTTCGCAGAGTTTCGTCGCTCTGCTGGTGGGCCGGTTGTTGCAGGGCATGAGCGGCGGGATCATTGCGGTGGTTGTTCCGCTTTATCTCGCGGAGTGCCTGAGCGCGCAGCATCGCGGGCGCGGTACGGCGATCTTTCAGTTCATGCTGACTTTTGGCATCGTGGTCGCGGCATTGACTGGCTTTTTTTACACGCAGCAGGCGGAGGTGGCGATTGCAGCCGCGGCGGGCAACGCACAACTGATCCGCGCGGCACAGAATCACGCCTGGCGTGGCATGTTTCTGTCGGTCATCTACCCTGGGATTCTGTTTTTTCTGGGATCGATTCTATTGAGCGAGACTCCTCGATGGCTGGTAAAGAAGGGGCGCATCGAGGCGGCTCACGCAGCGCTGGAACGCTCGGTCACTCCAGAAGAAGCACGGACGGAACTGGACGAAATGCAGACGCTGGCGGCGCAGAATCGCAGCGAGAAAGCCTCCGGTTCTCTGCTGAAGCGCAAATATGTCGTCCCGTTTCTGTTGGCCTGCGCTGTGCTTTCGCTCAACCAGGCCACAGGCATCAACTCCGTGCTCGGGTATCTCGTAATCATTCTGAAACAGGCTGGTATGACAGCCAGCCACGCCACCCAGGGCGATGTCGCAGTCAAGGTGCTCAACTGCGTGATGACCATTGTGGCTATCGCTCTGGTGGATCGCAAGGGGCGCAGGTTTCTGCTGGTGCTGGGCACTGCGGGAATCGTGGTTGCGCTGGTTACTGGAGGACTGGTGTTCCACGGCTTCGAGTCGCAGCGCCGGGATGTTGCCGCTCAGGTTCAATCCGCCGTCACGAACGACGAGCTTCAATTTCCTGTAACCAATCACATGTTCGGCGCTACTCCGGACGAGCACCCCATGGCGCTGGCGGTTCTCTACTCAACCGGGACTGGGGAGAAGATCGCTACCGCGCTGAGCAACGATCCAACACCCGTGCTTTCCATTCCACGCGATGCCTCCGCGCGCGGACCGCTGGTGATTCACCGCGCGCAGTACGGGCCTGTGCCGTCCGAGGCGACAGGCTGGCTGGTCACGGCGCTGCTGGGATTGTTTATCGCCAGTTATGCCGCCGGACCGGGCGTGGTGGTTTGGCTGATGCTTTCAGAACTGATGCCGACACGCATTCGTGCGGTGGGCATGGGCATTGCGCTGTTGCTAAACCAGGGTATTTCGACCCTGATCGCCGATCTGTTTCTGCCGGTGGTGGGCAACTACGGCTACTTTGCGATGTTCTTCTTCTGGGCCGCTTGCACCTGTCTCTACCTGTTGATCGCGGTGTTTCTGATTCCTGAGACCAGAGGCCGTTCGCTCGAAGAGATCGAAATGCATTTTGAAAGCTGATTTTTCCTCATTGGAAATTCAAGGGAATTCCGCGAAAATATCTCTTCCATAATATATTTAACCGGATGGTTGACACAGAGGACACAGCCGGCATAATTTAACCGTATGGTTAAACGATCATCAGTCCGGCTGGATTCTGTCTTTCACGCTCTCTCGGACTCCACCCGCCGCGACATTCTTCATGGACTTGCTCGCGGAGAAAAGACCGTGGGGGAGGTTGCGAAACCTCACAAGATGTCGCTGGCCGCAGTATCCAAACACATCAAGGTTCTGGAGGAAGCTGAGCTGATCGCCCGTGAACGTCGCGGCGCGTTTCACATTGTCCGGCTCAAACCCCTTGGCCTGCGCCATGCCGAGGAATGGATGGCGCACTACACCCACTTCTGGAATACACAGCTCGATCAATTGGAAAACTACCTGGGAGGAAAGAAACGATGACCACATCACAGATACTTGAACCTGCAATCACTGATCAGAGTCAGCCTTTGCGTCTGGCTCTTTCCCGCATCTTTCGCGCCCCTCGCGAAAGCGTATTCGATGCCTGGATACGTCCGGAAAGAATCCGGCAATGGCTATGTCCGGGCAGGATGACGGTAACAGAAATTGCCACAGAAGCAACGGACGGTGGGGCTTATTCCATCACGATGCAGGGGATGGGAGACTGCACGGGCGAGCAGGAAGGCAATTCCGTGCAGCAACGAGTTTGCATCCGCGGAACCTACGAGAAAATCGTACCCTATTCCCTTCTCCGTTTCACATGGTGCAATAACGCGCGACCCGAGGAGACGACCACGA
>JAJZFR010000116.1 GCA_021805265.1 Acidobacteriota bacterium
CGCGAACTGTATGCGCCGGAGGTTGCGATGCTGCCGATTGGCGGGCATTACACAATGGGACCGAAGGAAGCAGCTCTGGCCGTGAGCTACCTGAAGCCGAAATTGATCCTGCCGCTGCACTGGGGAACGTTCCCGGCTTTGACAGGAACGCCTGAGAAGCTGGCGGAGTTGTTGTCGGACGGCAATCTGGTGGCGAGGGTGAAGCCGGGCGGGACGCTGTAACGCAATCACGCGAAAAGCAGAACCGGCCCCAGACGGAGGGATTCTCCGTCTGGGGCCGGTTGTTGTTGGGGCAAGAAGCTACTTGGAGGAGTTCTTCTTCTGTAGTTCCCAGCGCCGCTTGACTGCCTCTGCGATGCGCTTGCGACCCTCGGGGGTCAGGTTGCGCTTGGTTTTTCCCTTGGCGGGAGCGGTGTTCGTGGTGAGGGATGTTTTTGCGCTACGCCCCGATTTGGCCTTGGAAACGGAGGCTCCGGAGAGCAGCGCTTTGGCCTGCTCCAGACGCGCGATTTCCAGATCGATCTCTTGCAGGATTTTTGCCAGTTGCATGAATTCTCCTAACGGTCACTTACCATGCTCTGCAGATCTGGGGGCGGTTGCAAAGGTCCGGTTGTATTTACCTTGTATAGAACAAAGTGGTCACACTTGACAAGTGTAGCAGATGCGTAAGAGGCAAACAGAAGGAGTTACCTGGGTGAGTAGCGAATGGGTAACGGAAAGCGGTGGGGGGTAACCGGAAACGGGGGTAACCGGCAGTTGGCTGGCTGCCGCTTACCCCCGTGACTCAGTGTGTCTCGCTATCGGAGTTTCCAGGCGGAGTGGTAGCACCGAGGGCCATCTCCGGTTTGCGGATACGCAGGGAGGTGACTTCCATGGTGGATTTGAAGCGCTCGATGTCCTTGACAACATCCTGAGTGTCGCGCGCGTAGAGGGTGGCGAGCCGAGTGAGGGAATAGGTAATGATGTCGCTGTGGTGGAGGTCGCGCATGGCCGGATCGCGGCGGAGATTGAGCCAGAGGCGATGGACAAGCTGCACATCGTCTGGGCGCAGATTTGGCGCGTGGGGGCCGAGGTGGAAGACGCGCGCATCGCCGTTGGCGCTGATGACGTAGAAGGTCATCTGATTCTTGGGTTCGGGCAGAGTTTCCCACGCCTGGCCGATGTGGAATGCCTGCTCCTCGGGGGTCAGCTTGGTGGAGAGACCGGAGACGACGGAATCGACCTCGAGGGAGTGAGCGGTCTGGACGAGAGCGGCGAAGATGTCGCCAGCGGGCACGACGACGAGGGAGACGGTCTTGCCAAAGCTTTCGGCGACGGAAATGGCCTTGGTGAAGACCATTTGTTCGTGTTCAGAGAAGATTTGATCCTCCGGGCCGAGGTATTCCGGGCCACCTGCGCCCATGATGCGGGCGGTGAGGACGACGACATCCTGCTCGTCGGTGCTGGTGTGAGAGAGCGCCCACTTGAGGGCAAAGGGGTTGGCGGCGTCGCGCATGGTGACCATCACGCCGCCGGGCCGGATGCCGAGGGATTCGCGGCTGATGCGCTCTTCGCGCTCGAGCTGGAAGTGCTCCTTCATCTGCTCATTGGAGGCGGCGTGCTTCTTGTGATTTCGCTTTTCAGAGAAGTAGAAGATGACGAAGAAGATAGCGGAAAAGATGATGCCGCTGATGGTGGCGACACGTTTGGTGACGAGATTGACGAGGGCGATAGCGATCAGCACCATGGTGACCGAGGCGAGGCCGATGGGTATCTCGATGCCTGCAATCCGGATGTTGAAGGGAACCTTCCACTCGCGGTGGCCTTTGAATTTCCAGCGCAGGACGAGCATGGCGATGCCTTTGAAGGCAAAGGACCAGATGACGCCGAAAGCGTAGGCCTCGCCGAGCATGTCCACATCGCCACGGGTGATGATGATGGTGAACATCTGGAGGAAAAAGACCATGTTGATAATGCGGTAGCTGGTACCGAATTTGGCGTGGGGTTTGCGGAACCAGTCGGTGAGGACGCCGTCCTCGGCCATGCGCATGAGTACGCCGGTGGACCCGACGATGGAGGTGTTGATGGCCCCTGAAAGGATGAGGAAACCGACGATGACGACAAAGATGCGGAGGCCGATCTTGAGCATGGTCGGGCCAGTCATGTACATGGCCAGGCCGGCGATGAGATTGTTCTGGTAAATCTGGACGCGCGGGCCGTCGGGGATGAGCATGGAGGCGAGAATGGTGGCGCCGCCGGTGAAGATGAGGCTGTAGAGCGCAATGACGAGTGCGGTTTTCTTGAGGTTGCGCAGCTTGGGGTATTCGATTTCGCGATTGACCTGGGCGAGGGTCTCTTCGCCGCTCATGGCGAGCACGGAGTGACCGAAGGCCATGAGGATGCCGAAGAGGCCGAGGACGTGGGCCCACTTGGTGTCTTTGAGGAAGCCCAGAGCGTAGTCGCTGAACTGGAGATTATGGGTGGTCGGGAACGGCGGCAAAGCGGCGTGCTGGACAATGGCGGAGTAGATGCCCCAGCCGAGGATGATGACCACCATGACGGTGGTGATCTGCATGACCTTGAGGGCCTTGTCGCTCGATTCCTCGATGCCTTTGATGTTTTCCCACCAATAGTAGATGGTGACGATGGCGGCAAAAAAGGCGGAGGTTTCGTTGATTGGAAAGAGGAAGTTAGCCTGACCGTGCGCATTGAGCATGGCGGCGGGAAGCCAGCCGTGCAGGGCAAAGACTCCCAGCAACTCGTTCATGAGGCCAACGATGTACTGTCCCGCGGAGACGCCTGAGATGGGTCCGGTGAGGATGTAATCGAACATGAGGGCGGAGACGCTGATCTTGGCGACGGTACCGCCCATGGCCTCCTTGACGACGCGGTAGACGCCTCCGCGGGTGAACATGGTGCAGCTTTCGACGTAGACTGCGCGTACGGCGAAGGAGAAGAGCATGATGCCGAGGATGAACCACGGAGCGGAGCGCCCAACGGCACCCTCGGCGATGCCGCCGGCGTAGAAGGCCGAGGAGCCGAGGTCACAGAGAACGATTGCGGAGGCTCGCCAGAAGGAGATGAAGGTGAGCATGACCGAGGAGGCTACGACAAGCCGAACGCGGTCTGACATGGGAGCGTGGGTGGTTTTCGATGTGCCCATAACAAAGGCCGTGCCTGGCCGGATTACGCTTTTCTTCGCATTGAGAGTGTCGTATGTAGAGCCAAGAACGACGACGCCCAGCGCTGAGTGTAGTTCGATTGGGAGGATGCGTCAATCGGAAGTTGACGTTGCAGAAAGCGGCGCAGCGAGCAAAATTGAGCGCCTCACGATTTCTAGGTCGTTTCGGAACCGGGCGGAGCCATCGACGTAGTCTCCTGTTTGGCGAAAAGCTCGACGGTGTCTTCGACGAAGCTGTAGAGGACAACTACGGAAGAGCCGGAGAGGCCGAGGAAGAACATCCCCTCGAGGAAGTGCATGAGGAAGAGACCGATTGCCATATCGATATTGTAATCCCGCTGCATAAAAAAGGCATAAGGGGGCGGAAGTTGTTTTGCAGGGGTAAATGGCGATTACCATTTCAGTCGAGTCTGCTAGACTCAGGCGCATGCGTGGGATTGCCTTGCGTTTGTTGGCTGGCGCGGTGGGAACTGCGGTGTTGCTTGACCTGCCGTTTCCCATAGCGGGACCGCTGCCGATGTGGCGGACGGTGTTTGCATGGATTGCGCTGGTTCCGCTGGTGGTGAGAGTGGTTCGGCTGGTAAACGGGCCGGACTGCCTGAAAGCGTGGCCGCTGTGGGTGCTGGGCGCGGGCTGGCTTTCGGGCGCGCTCTGGTTCGGGCTGAACTGCTACTGGGTATATGACACGATGCACAATTATGGCGGGATGGGGCCGGTGATGGCCGGGGTGTGTCTCGTGCTGTTCAGCGTGTATCTGGGCTTCTGGTTTGGGCTGTTTACGCTGGCGCTGGGGATGGTGAGCCGGGCGACTAAGCTGCGCGGGGCAAGCGAGAATTGGCTGCTGGGGCTGATTCCTGTGTTGTGGGTGGGGATGGAGTTTGCGGTGGCGCGGATACCGTCGTTTCCGTGGGATGAACTGGGGTATTCGCAAATTGACAATGCATTGTTGACGCGGCTTGCGCCCTGGACCGGGGTGATGGGGATCAGCTTTGCGCTGGCGGCGGGGAATGCTCTGCTGGCAGGAGGGTTCTTCCTCACCAGCCGACGGGGCAGGCGATGGAGTGCGGCTGCGGGGCTTTGCGCAGGGTTGTTGGGTATGGGTGGGTTTCTGCTGCGCGCGCCGCGTCCGATGGCCGAGGCGACGGCGATGCTGGTGCAGCCGAACCTGAACGTGAACGCGGACGATGTGTGGGTTGGGGCGCAGTGGGATGCTCACCTGGCGGAGTTTGCGCGGCTGGCGGGGGAAGAGTGCGGGAAGAGCTTTCTGACCGGGATGCCGGAGACGGGGGCGACGGAAGCGAAGACCAGTTGCGGGGTGTCAGAGACGTCGAAAGCCCTGGGGATGCCGGCGGCAGATGTGCCCGCGCCCGCGCTGGTGGCGTGGCCGGAGTCAGCGGCGCCGTTTCGTGAGCCGGACCCGCGATTTCAGGAGGGAATGGGGAAGATTGCGCGGGCCGAGCAGTCGCCGATGATTGTGGGCAATGTGGGGATGGAGGTGGGTCGAGGCGAGGATGGGCTGGCGCAATATCGCATCTACAACTCGGCGTCGGTGATTGCGGCGAACGGGAGCTTTGTGGGGCGCTATGACAAGATTCACCTGGTTCCGTTCGGGGAGTACGTTCCGGCGCGGCAACTTCTGTTTTTTGCGCATCAACTGACGCAGCAACTGACGGACCTGAACGGGGGCGCGGAGCGGAAGGTGTTTCGGCTGCGGAGCGCGAATGGAGCCGCGCACCACTACGGGATTTTCATCTGTTACGAGTCGGTGTTTGGCGACGAGGTGAGGCAGTTTGTGGAGCTGGGGGCAGAGACGCTGGTGAACATCAGCGATGACGGCTGGTACGGGGACACGAGCGCGCCGTGGGAGCACCTGAACATGGCGCGGATGCGGGCGATCGAGAATCATCGGTGGCTGCTCAGGGACACGAACAGCGGAGTGACGGCGTCGATCGATCCGAACGGTGTAGTGAGGCAGAGCATCGAGCGGCACAGGGTGGACGTGCTTCCGGCACAGTTTGGCTACGAGACGCGGCTGACGTGGTACACGGTGCATGGGGACGTGCTGGGGATGATTTGTGCCATACTGGCAGTGGTATTTGCCTTGTGGGCGACGCGCGCGCTGCTGTGGCGACGGAGCGTCGAAGGAAGTGTTTGACGGGCAACTCCGGGCTGGTATTGAAGGTACACGGCAGGTTTTGAAATTCACTCAAAAAGTCAGGTCAGGTAGCGAATATGTCGTCCTTGAACGATCTCGAATTTGCTTATGCGCCGATCCGCGATGCGGTGCGCGACCTGCGGGAGTATCTTTGACCCCGCACGTCTGGAACGGGAACTGAAAGCCCTGGAAACGAAGCTGGAAGACCCGGCATTGTGGTCGAATCCTGCGGCGAGCCAGCCACTGATGCGCGACCGGAAGCGGGTGGAGACGCTGCTCGCCGAGGATGCGGAGCTGGTGAGGCGAGTGGGCGATATTGAGGCCTATTTCGAGCTTGCGCGGGAGGGCGCGGAAGAGGTTTTGCCGGACCTCGAGCGCGAGATGGGTACGCTGCGCGAAAGCTGCGAACAACTGGAAACGCGGACCATGCTGGCGGGCGAAACCGACCCGCTGAACGCGATTGTGACGGTGCATCCCGGCGCGGGCGGAACGGAGAGCCAGGACTGGGCCGAGATGCTGATGCGGATGTATCTGCGCTGGGCCGAGCAGCAGGGCTTCAAGACGGAGATCAACGACCTGCAGGACGGGGACGAAGCGGGGATCAAGTCGGCGACGTTCACCATCCTGGGCGAATACGTCTTCGGGCAGCTTGCCGGGGAGTCGGGTGTGCATCGATTGGT
>JAJZFR010000358.1 GCA_021805265.1 Acidobacteriota bacterium
TTTAGAGCAATAGCAGCGCTGTTTGTATACACACTTGGTATCTGGCAGTTGGCAAGATCGTTCGGCCTGATGAAGTGACCGAAGCGACGAGACCCGCCGCTCGGCTGCGGCGGGTCTCGTACTTTCAGGACTTTCTACCACCGGCCGTGCGGATGATCGTAGTTCTGGCGCTGGTCGGCGCGCTGCTGCTGACGGTATTGCCGCTGCGCGCGGTATTGCTGCTGCCGGTTCTGTTGCTGTTGCCGGTTCTGTTGCTGCTGCGCGCGATAGCCGTTCTGCTGCCGGTTCATCGCCATCGCGGGCCTGGCCGTGGTCATGGGCCGCGCCGTGGCCATCGTCGCGGGCTGGCCGTGGTTTGCGCTGAAGCGCTGTTGCGGACTTTGCGCGGCGGCCTGAACATGCTGCGTCTGCGCCGCAGTCGGCTGCATGTGGCTCTCGTTCATCGCCACCCGCTCCTGCGCCGTCGGAGGATGATTGATCCCGCCCGGACCGCCCGAGTACGCCACGTGGTTGTAGTTGTTGATGGTGGTTTTGTTGACTACCGTCCGGTTCACATAAGTGTTGTGAATCACAGTTGTGTTCACGTTCATCACGGCGCGGTTATAGGCGAACTCCCCGCCGCGCCACTCGCCGCCGACAAAGCCGACACCCATGTAGCCGAAGCCGTAGTTGATGCCGCCGTAGTAGCCCACATGCGGACCCCAGTAGCCTTCATGGAAGACGTAAGCGCCGCCCAGGAAGCCCCAGTAGGGCGGCGTCCACAGCACACCCACCGCAGGCGCGCCAACCCACGCGCCGGGTATCCAGTAGTATCCCGCAGGACCGTAGCCCCAGTACCCCGGAGTCCACAGCAAGCCAGGCTGTGGGCACGGCGGCTGCACATACACCGGCAGCACCGGCGGCGCGATGCCGACGCTGATGAACACTGCGGCGAAAGAGGACGCCGGAACAACGGCAATGACCGCAGTCAAAAGCAAAATGCGAAGGAATCGAGAGAGCTTCATGGGGTTTTCTCCAATCGGATTTTTCTGACTCTGCCTGCTGCCGGCATGTTGTCGCGGGCAGCTCGGCTCAACCTGTCAGACTGCATCCGTCGGATGAAGGGTTACATGTCCGAACGGAATGCCGTTGAATCCTGCCGAATAAACCCGTGGAGCACACAGAAGTTGCGCCCCGAATCCCCAAACCAACCCTCCTGCAAGCCGATCAGCCACACTCTACGCCTTGAAGCGAAAGTGGAAAATATCCCCGTCCTGCACCGGATACTCGCTGCCCTCGAGGCGCATGCGGCCCATCTCCTTCACTGCGGCCTCTGATCCCGCCGTGACAAAGTCCTGGTAGGCAATGGTTTCCGCGCGGATGAAGCCTTTTTCAAAGTCCGAGTGGATTGCGCCTGCGGCCTGGGGAGCCTTGGCACCGCGCTTCACCGTCCAGGCGTGCGCCTCCTTTGGCCCAACGGTGAAAAACGTGAGCAGGCCGAGCAGCTCATACCCGGCCCGGATCACCCGCGCAAGGCCCGTTTCTTCGAGACCGAGCGAGGCGAGAAACTCCTTCTTTTCCGCCTCTTCGCTCAACTGGGAAACCTCGGCTTCGATGGCTGCCGAAATCACCACCGAACCCGCACCCTGTGCCCGCGCAAAGGCTGCCACCTGCTCCGAATAGCGATTTCCGGTGCCCGCCGCAGCCTCCTCGACATTGCAGACGTAGAGCACAGGCTTCGAAGTAATCAGCCCCAGCCCGTGCAGGATTCGCTCCTCGTCCGGATCGAGGACGACGCTGCGCGCCGGTTTGCCCGCGCGCAGCGCCTCGAGCACCGGCTCCATCACCGCCAACTGTGCTTTAGCCTCGTTGTCGCTCCCTTTCAGCTTCTTCTGCGCCGCAGACACTCGCCGCTCCAGGCTGTCCAAGTCGGCCAGCATCAGCTCGGTTTCCACCGTCTCCGCGTCGCGCACCGGATCGATCGATGCCTCCACGTGGGTCACGTTCCCGTCCTCGAAGCAGCGCAAAACGTGGGCGATCGCGTCCACCTCGCGAATGTGCGCCAGAAATTTGTTGCCCAGGCCCTCGCCACGCGAAGCCCCGCGCACGAGGCCGGCAATGTCCACAAACTCGAGCTGCGTGGCGATGATTTTCTCTGACCGAGCGAGGCGGGCCAACACCGCCAGCCGTTCGTCCGGAACCGCAACCCGACCCACGTTCGGCTCAATGGTGCAAAACGGATAATTCGCCGCCTCTGCTGAGGCTGTCTCCGTCAACGCATTGAAAAGAGTGGACTTGCCTACATTCGGCAATCCTACAATCCCGCAATTGAAACCCATGCCCTGTCCTTGCCTGGAACAAAATTCAGCCTGCGGCCAGCCCTGGGGCACCAGCAAACTCACCCACCGGATTTCCCCGACGGACTGTTCCATCATAAGCGGTGACAGGATACCCCGGTCAGGATACCTCGCGAGGCGACGCGGCAGCGGGATAGCTCAGAAGCGGAAGCTCGCTCCGACGCCGATCACGTGGCGCGCTTCCAGGTTCACCGGAATGACCTGAAGACTCGATGTCGTCGGCAGCGTGGTCGAGCCGATGTTCCCGGCCACCTGACCCACGCCCGCATCCACGGAAAAGCGCGCATTCTTCCGCTGCGTCCAGCGAATCGCATAGTCAAGCGTGGTGGGAATATGGCCGCCGCCGGGAACCTCCTGGTTCAGGTTCAGCACGTGATACGGCTCCTGTGTAAAGCCAGCCGCAGGCACAAAGGCGGTGTGCCACGGGCCGGGCAGCGGAAAACCAACCCCGCCAAAGAATCGCCCGCCAAAGCGCGTCGCCTGGCCACCGATGCCAAAGATGGAAGCATTGGTCATCTTCCAGCCAAAATTCAGCAGCAGCGGCACCTTCAGGTTCAGCGCCGTCTTGGTCGCCGCAATGTAAATATCCTCGTTGGTATAGCTTTTGTTGGCGATGGCTCCGGAGACAAAATGATCCCCGGTGCGCACCACAAACCCCACGCCCACACCCGGCATCCACGCCCGCTTGAAGGCGTTCTCCCTGAGCGCAACTGCCTTGCCGTGGAAGATGTTCATCCCGCTGTACTCCCAGAGGGTACTGAAATATGGATTGTTGCCATTGGTGTGCGCGCTGCGCGTGTAGCCAAACTCGACCCAGTTGGCGATGCCCTCGGTCGCGCTCGCCGTGTGAATATCGCCGATCACGCTGCCCGCCGCCACAAAGTGGTAGCCAAGCTCCGGCAGCGAGAGATGCTTCCCTTTGGCCACTGGCACCACATATGCCGTCGGCGTGATGAAGCCGCCCGTCTGGCCCTCGAGCGTCAGGTTCTGGCCGCTTGCCGAGGCACAGGCGACGAGCAGGAGAGCACAGCAGGGAAAAGCGCGCAAGAGGGACCGGGAACAGGACATGGGGATTGCTCCTCCAGTAAGAGACCACTGATTTTCGCGCGCGCGGTGGATGGTTTGTCAACTGCTATTCACCGTTGTCGTGGAAAGAGAATCGGGATGGTAGACTCCGGCGTGTGAGGATGGGGAGTGAGGGTGGGTATGTCGCGCGGTTTTTTTCTGAGCTTCGAGGGCGTGGACGGGTCAGGCAAGACCACGCAGATGCGCCTGCTGGAGGCGTGGCTGCGGGAGCGCGGCGTGGAGCCGGTCATGACGCGGCAGCCCGGCGGAACGGCAGTGGGCGACAGGATTCGGGCGCTGCTGCTGGACAGCCGGACGAGCAATCTGGACGCCCGGGCCGAGCTGGCAATGATGTTTGCCGACCGAGCGCAGGCCATTGCCGAGGTCATCCAGCCCGCGCTCGATGCGGGCAGGCTCATCCTCTGCGACCGATTTACCGACTCGACAGAAGCCTACCAGGGCGGTGGGCGCCAGCTCGGCTCGGAACTCGTCCTCGCCATGCATCACCTGGTCTGCGGCGACCTCCAGCCCGACCTGACCATCCTCCTGCTGCCCGACATCGACGCCTGCCTGGCCCGCGCGCGACGAAGGAATGAACGGGCGAAGGGAGTTGCTGGCGCAGAGGAGGGACGGTTCGAGGCGGAAACGGATCCGTTCTTCGAGCGGGTACACGCGGCCTATCGCGCGATTGCCGAGCGGGAGCCTGTGCGTGTGGTCACAATCGAAAACCGAGGCGACGCGCAGGCCGTTCACTGCGAGCTTATAACCAAAGCAGAGCCTCGACTGCGAGAGGCCGGAATCCTGCGCTGAATCCCATGGCCACACCAACTCCATCCCCCGACGCTGGCAGCCAGCCGCTCGCCGACCCGATCGTCATCAGCCGCAACGGGCGCGTTCGCCTGCCGCCAGGGCTGCGCTGGAATCTCCCCTTCTATCTCTTCAGCAAGTTCTTTCGTCCCGGCAATCCAATCCTGCTCTTTGAGCACCTCGCGCGCTTTGGCCGCGCCGCTCATTACCGCCTCCTGTGGAACCACATCGTCCTGCTCAACCACCCTTCCGATATTCGCGAAGTCCTGGTCGAGAAAGCCCAGTTCTTCATCAAGGAACGCACCCAGAAGCGCATAAAAATCCTTCTCGGCGACGGACTCATCACCGCCGACGGCGAAAGCCACAAGCGCCAGCGGCGCATCGCCGCGCCAGCCTTTCATCGCCAGCGCATCCAGGCCTATGCCACCACCATTGTTCAGCTTGCCGACCAGATGCGCATCGAGTGGCAGCCCGACCAGCCCATCGACATAGCCGCCGAAATGATGCGCCTCGCGCTCCAGATCACTGCGCGCACCCTCTTCGACACTGAGGTCACCCAGGAAATCCAGGCGGTGAACGACGAAACCAACTCCGTCATGGAGATGTACAACACGCTCATCGCGCTGCCGCGCGCGGAGTCGCTCCTGCGCTGGCGGCTGCCCATCCCTGTGCTCATGCGCTTCCGCCGGAGCAAGCGCAGGCTCGACAACGTCGTCGATGGCATGATCCGCGCGAAACAGGCCCAGATCGCGCAAAGACTGGCGGAGGGCCGCGCGATCGGCGGCGACCTGCTCTCCATGCTCATTGCCGCCCGCGACGAGGAGTCCTCGACCGACGCTCATGGCCGCGCTCGTTCGGCAGCGCTCACGAGCGCCGAACTGCGCGACGAGGTGCTCACGATCTTCCTCGCAGGTTATGAAACTGTGGCCAACGCGCTCTCCTGGACCTGGCTTCTGCTCGGCCAGAATGCAGACGCCGAAGCCAGGCTCCACGCCGAACTGGACCGCATCCTCGCAGGGCGCCTGCCCACGCTGGATGACCTGCCACAGCTTCCGTACACCGAGATGGTTCTCGGCGAATCGATGCGCCTCTATCCGCCCGCCTGGGCCATGGGACGCCAAGCTACCGAAGAGATCGAGATCGGCCCTTATCGCCTGCCCAAAAACACCTTCGTCTTCTTCAGCCAATATATTGTTCAGCGCAACCCCGATTATTTCCCCGACCCGCTCCGTTTTCGCCCGGAACGCTTTACCCCCGAGGCCAAGGCGCAGCGCCCTCGCTACGCCTATTTTCCCTTCGGCGGCGGCGGTCGCCAGTGCATTGGCGAGTCCTTCGCCTGGATGGAAGCCACTCTGGTGCTGGCCACGCTGGCTCAGCAGTGGCGCCTCAACCTAGTACCCGACCAGTCCGTCGCTCTGCAACCAAAAATCACTCTCCGACCGGCTGGCTGCATCTTCGCCACGCCCGCTCGCCGCGCATAACGCTTACGTACCGGTGCCAGACTGTGCGTTTCTGCCACATTTCCTGGTATGACGGAGTCTCACCCAGCTTCAGATCCGAGCGATCCTTGTTGCTGAGTATCTTCCAGTCTTCCTGTTCGTGCAGCTCTCGCAGTCGCCGCGCCCACTCTGTAACTCTGGATAAACTCCGGTATTCTCTCCGCGCTTGTATATAACTTATTCAGTAACTGGCTACCTATCAGTTCCGTATACGCTGGCGGAATCGCCTCGTTGATTTCATTCTTGGTCATCCAGGAGATACCCATGGCATCC
>JAJZFR010000342.1 GCA_021805265.1 Acidobacteriota bacterium
CTGTACTTGATGGCGATGTATCGCGATTGGCCTTCGCGATAGATTTCCTCGGCTCCATCGGTGGTCTCCATTCTGGTCAACTGAGCAAGCGCGACGCGCTCGCCGGTTGGCGCGAGCAGCCGCACGTTTGCAATAGCCTCCTTGGTGTCGCGATATTGCTTTTGATAACGCGGCACGACGTCGTATTGCGCTTCTCCCTGCAAGACCTGAGTGACTGCATTGCCGCCGACTGCTGTCTGGATGGCATCCTGCACATCGGCGACGTTGATCCCCCAGCGCGCGCAGGCCGAGCGATCAACAACAAAGGTCAGGTTGGGTTGTCCGATGACGCGGAACAAGCCGAGGTCCTTCACCCCCGGAATCGTGCTCATCACCTGGACGACTTCGTTTCCCTTTGCTTCAAGCGTACGGAGGTCGTCGCCATAAATTTTGACGGACAACTCGCCTTTCACGCCTGACACGGCTTCTTCCATGTTGTCTTCGATGGGTTGAGAAAATCCCCAGATCACGCCAGGGATATTTTCCACCTGCTTGTTGAGGGCGGAGATCAAAGTGTCCTTGTTCTCATGAAAGACGGGACGCCATTCCTCTTTGGGCTTGAGATCGATGAAGTATTCGGTGTTGAAGAATCCTGTCCAGTCGGTACCGTCGTCGGGGCGTCCTATCTGGGCTACGACCTGTTTTACCTCTGGAAACGCGGCAAACATCAAGGTGGCCTGCTGGGAGATTCTCCGGCTCTCATCCGGGCCAGTCGAGGGAGCGAGCGAGCCGCGCGCCCAGATTGCGCCTTCGTCGAGATGGGGAAGAAATTCCGATCCGATGATTCCGCTGAAGGCGAGATAGAGGGTCAAGGCGAAGCTGCTTACGGCGATGCCGACCGTGAGCCACCGCTTGTCGATGGCCCAACTGAGCGCAAGTCGATAGCGTTCAGTAAGCCACGTCATCACTGGATTGACCCATTCGTTTGCACCTTTGCGGAAGAGAATGCTGGCCAGCACCGGAGCGATGATGATGGAGAAAATCAAGGCTCCTGCGAGCGCGAAGCCAACCGTCCAGGCCATGGGCTTGAAGAGTCTTCCTTCGACAGATTGAAGTGTATAGATGGGCAGATATGCGGTGATGATGATGGTGACAGCGAAGAAGACAGGACGCTGGACTTCCTGAGCAGCGTCGCGGATTTTTTGCAGCGGGGTACGCGAGTCGTCGTGATGGCCGAGATGACGAATGATGTTTTCAATCATCACGACGGCACCATCGACGACCATGCCAAAATCAAGCGCGCCGAGCGAGAGCAGATTCGCAGGAATATGGGCGAGATTCAGGCAGGTTGCCGCGAAGAGCAGAGCAAATGGAATGGTGAGCGCAACAATGAAGGCTCCGCGTACATTGCCGAGGAAAATGAAAAGGATAATCACCACCAGGATGATGCCTTCGGTCAGGTTGTGCAGAACGGTGTGGGTGGTGAAGTGGACCAGATCCGAGCGGTCCAGGAATGGGACCACCTTGACTCCCGGCGGGAGAATCGTGTTGTTCAGTTGCGCGACCTTTGCCTCGATCCCTTTGAGCGCGGGGTCAGCATCGTCGCCTTTCTGGAGAAGCACCTGGCCCTCGACCACGTCGGGATTAAAGAGAATGCTTCCGGTGGACGGGTCACGATACGCCTTGCTGATCTGGCCGAGTCGGATTTTTGGCCCCTGCTCGACGATGGCGATGTCGCGAATGCGAATGGGCGCACCGTTGACCTGAGTGACCACCGTATTCTCGATGTCCTGAACGTTGCGAAAGAGTCCCTGGGCCTGCACGTTGATCTGTTGCGTGCCTGCCTGGATGAAACTGCCGCCGGCGTTGGTGTTGTTGAGCGCCAATTGGCTTTCCACCTGAGCAATGCTGAGGCCGTAGCTGACCAGTTTGTTGGGATCAAGTCTTACCTGATACTCCTTGGTCAGGCCGCCAAAGGTGGCGACATCAACCACGTGGGGAACGCTTTTGAATTGTTTGCCGAGCGTCCAGTCCGCGATCGACTTCTGCTCCATGATGTCGTATGCGGGGTTTTTACTTTCAAGCGTGTACCAGTAGATCTGCCCGGCAGGACTCCAGTCGGTTTGCAACTGAGGTACGAGACCGGCTGGCAGCGTAACCATCCCCAATCGCTCGAGAACTCGTTCGCGATTCCACTTGTCATCGGAGGAATCGTCGAAGTTCATCATGATGCTGGAGATTCCAGCCAGCGTGAACGAACGCAGGTTGGCCATGTGTGGAATTCCCGCCATGACAATTTCGGTAGGAACAGTTACCTGCTTTTCAATATCTTCGGCGGAGTGGCCGGGCCACTGGGTGATGACGTTGACATAGTTGTTGGCGACATCGGGGTAGGCGTCGATAGGCAGATTCCTGAACGCGAGGATGCCCCAGCCAAACATCAGAATCGCCATCCCCAGAACGATAAACGGGTTCTTCAGCGCGAAGTCTACGATGGAACGTATCATTGCGCCTCCAGGGTGGATTCCAGTTGGAGGACGTTCGATACGACGCGGTCGCCGCTGTGGACGCCGTCAAGAATGACCTGATTTTCTCCGATCATCTGACCGGCCCTTACGGCGACCCTGCGGAAGCGATCCTCGTTGGCCGAGACAAACACCCAGTCGCGATCATGCAGGTGGAGAACAGCCGAGGCTGGAACCAGAGCGTAGTTTTGCTTTTGACGGCTGATGAAGGTTGCTGTGGTGAACATGCCAATTTTGAGGAATCCCGGATTGGCGATCTCGACGCGCACTTTTGCGGTGCGAATGCTGGGATCGAGAATGGGGCCGATGTCTGTGATGCGGCCAGTGAGGACGCGATCCGGATAGGCGTTGACGTGAATCTGTGCGGACTGCCCGAGCGCGATCTTGGAAAGATCGTTTTCATAGACATCGCAGACGATCCAGACGACAGAAAGATCGGCGACGGTGAAGGCAGTTGCGGATCCGGAAAAGGTCACGCCTGTCGCCGCTGCCTGGGTGACGTTCTGTTGCACGATGACACCGGAGATGGGCGAGTAGACCGGCACAATCGGCGAAGGGTGATTTTTGTCGATGCCCAGAGTATCGATCTGCTCTTCGGCGGCCTTCAGGTCGGCGAGCGAATCCTTCTCGGCGTCGTCGGCCTGTTCCAGTCCGCTGAGCGGGATGGCGCCGTGTGCGTAGAGGTCCTTGGCGCGAACATAGGCATAGTTGTTCATGCGCTCATCGTTGACGGCTTTAAGATATGTATCAAAAGCATTGGTGCTGTCCGGACTCTGGACTTTGAGCAGCAACTGTCCTTTCCGGACATCGTCGCCCAGGCGCGCCTTGATATCGACCACACGACCGCTGGCCAGCGAGATGACTGGAACCTCGCGCGCAATGTCGGGAAAGACGGTCCCTGTCACGTCCAGCGTGGCTGGGGCAACGTAGGGAAGCGCCGAGACCAGAGGAAATTGATTGGGCTTATCGACGGTGACAAGGGCCATGTCGCCAGTGGTCACGACCGGAGTCTTCGGTGGCGCGCCATCGCCGGAGGCGTCCTGGTTGTGGCAGGCGCTGAGGGTGAGGCAAACCGCAAACACTGCGGGCAGCGCGGCGATACGATGGCTGTGAATTCGGATCATGGAATCACCTCGCGACCTACGGCAAGATTCAACTGCGCGGTCGCTGTCAGATAGGTACCAACCAATTGAAGATATGCGAGCTGCACGACGCGGTAGTCGCTCTGCGCATTGAGGAAATCCATCAGCGAAGCGCCGCCGTGCTGGTATGCGTAGGTCACGGTGTCGCGGACGCGCGTGGACTGATCGAGATATTTCGCCTTGTACGGCTTGAGCAACTCGACGTTGCTGGCAACCATGGCGTAGGCCGTATCCACATCACTGAAGACCTGAGCGCGCGTGGCTTCGGTGGTCTGCTGGCTGCGATCAATGTCGATCAGCGTACGCTGTTTTTCCCCTTGATTGCGGTCGAAGATTCGCAGCGGGATGTTGATGCTCAATCCAAGCGTGTCATAGTCGTTGGGATTGTTGAACGATGGATTGTGCGTCCACCATGCGCTCAGGGTCGGGTCGGTCGAGCCGTTGGAGATGGCCAGCTTGTGAGTGCTTTTCGCCAACTCGATGGACTGGAGTGCGGCGCGGAGATCGGGTCGCGCGTCCAATGCCGCCTGGCGGAACTGTTCCGGTTGCTTCAGGTCTGGCGAAAAATCGAATGGGCCATTCACGTCAAATTGCTCGACGGGAGTTCGGTCATCGAGCATCTGGAGCAACTGAATTTTTGCCGTGCGCAGGTTGACCAGCGCGCTCTGAAGCTCCTGTTCATACTGCACCCGCTGCAGCTCGATACGGTCCAGGTCAATCTGCGCCAGATCACCAGCCTTAAAGCGCTCTCGACTGATGGCGATCAGTTTGTCGTAGTAGTCCAGATCGGCCTGCGCCAGCATCAGGACGGATTTGGCTTCGATTGTCTGGATGAAGGCTGAGCGAAGGATGAATTCGAGATTGCGTTTCAAATCCTCATGCTGTTCCGCGGCGACGCGAGTGCTTTCCCGCGCAGTTTCAAGGCGCAACTCACGCTTGCGGTCGCGCTCATGCAGATAGCTGAACATGGACTGTTCCTGCTCCCCAGTCAGCGGCTGCCAGACGCCGTTGTGCGGCAGCAACTGTGTGCCGTCCACCGCAAACGTGAACTGCGGATTGGGACGCAGATAGGCGGTTGTCTCCTCGGCGTGCATCTCGTCCACATTCAGCGCGTCAGCTTTGAGGGCAGGATTGGCGGCCTCGAAGCGCGCCTTCACCTGCTCCCAGGAGAGGCCAGGCTGGGTTGACAGTTGTGCGGATGCGTGCGGAGAAAGGACTGCAATAAGCGCAATACTCGCCCCACACAATAGTTGTGCGGCTCGATTCATAGGCACCTGAGTGGCCGCGTTTCAGCCGCGGCTGCGGTGGATCGACTGATAGTTTCTAAAAAATGAAAATGGAGTGGGAGAGACTTATACCGCAGGCGGTGGGCGACTGAAGTAAAACAGTAGATGGCCGGGATTAGCTGCTGGCGCAGAGGTTTGCATCGCGAGGGTGCTGACAGGCTGCCAGCGGTCGGAGTCACAGGCAATGGTTTGGGGTAGGGCGAAGGATGTTCCGGCATGGATCGCAGGCCCGGAATGAGCGTCCTGAGCGCGTCGCAGGCAGGTGTCAACCTCGGCTGGCCCCTGAGCTGCGATCAGATCATCGCTCATCGAGATCACAGGCAAAAGCAGCAGGACGACAACCAGCAAAGACATCCACTGCAATCGGCGTGGTGCCAGTTCATGCGCAGGTCGGCGTAGCCAAGACGCCACCAGCGCCACGGCCAGCCCAGCCCACACCAGATTGAGAAACAGCTCCATAGCCTGCTCCGATTCTACCCCAGTTCCAGAAATGTCGCGACGGTTACGCGGATCGTTCCCAGGGTAGCTGAGATCGAGTGTTGCAGAGAGGGAGTAATCTTTGACTCAAGATTGCATCAGGATTTGGTAAGTTTTTCCGGGTACTGTCGATTTATTTCCCCGCCTGTGGTTGACCCTTGCTCACCCTATACTGTCAGACGAAGAGGGCGGCAGACGCGTTGACCGGATCGTGTATTTACTCGTATATTGATTGAGCAGGCGAAGAAATTTGCCCCCTCGTTCAATGGTAGGACAACTGCCTCTGGAGCAGTATATCGGGGTTCGAATCCCTGGGGGGCAACCAATAGAATCAATAGTTTAGATTTAGCCTCTTTCAATTTTCCTTCTTAATGTCCGTACTGTGTCCGTATCCGGGATGCACCTCGAAAATTGTCTGAGATGATCTCATTTGCGCAATAACCTCAGCCGAAAATCGTATGGGCTGACTTTTCCTGCTTGAATCTTTCCTCCGCTTGAGCCGTAGGTGTTTACCCACAAATAGCGATGTTCCTTGTCTGTCTGACATTAG
>JAJZFR010000343.1:0-3595 GCA_021805265.1 Acidobacteriota bacterium
GAAATAAGCTGGCTATGGCAGGAATGGCTATAGTTTGTCGAAGAGGCTGCCTGAGCCGAGAGCGGCAATAACGCCGATCAGCGCCGTCTGCTGGGATTTGACCAGGGAAAGCTGGGTGGAGATACCGGGAATATCGGCCTGCATGAGGTTGGTCTGGACGGTGGTCAACTGGGTCTGGTCGTTGGTTGCCGCAGTGGTGGCGGTGGCGAGACGGGTGATCGAGTTATCGAGCGTGACCCGCTGCTGGCTGACAAAGTTCAAGGCCGAGTTCAGGGCCGCCGTATCCGTCGCCCCGGCGTTCGAGTTGCCATTGGCAAAATCCGCGATCACATTGTTCAACGCACCCAGCACATTGGCCGTAGAGGAGGTGAAAATCTGATTGCCGGGAAGATTCAACTGGATGGCCTGGCCGTTGGGCGGCTGCAACGAGTTGACGACACTGTCGCCGTTGTAGGTCACGGTTGCGGGCGAGGTCGCGGTGCTCAGCGTAAAGGGCACATTGTTGGTCTGGCTGCCCCCGAAGACATACTGCCCCTGATAGCTGGTATTGGCCAGCGAAAGTACCTCGTCGCGTATTCCGGCCAACTGATTCGAAGCAGCCTGCAACTGGGAGGCGTTCAGTGTACCGTTGCTGCCCTCGGTGGCCAGCGAAATCGCCTGATTCAACTGGGTAACCACGCTGCCGAGGGCAGAATTGGTCACCTGCAGCATGCCCTGAGCGAGATTCGAGGTCTGGGTAAACGAGACATCGGTCTGAATCTGGTTGAGCAGTTGCACATTCTGCGCCGCATCGACCGGGTTCTGGCCGATGCTGGTTATGCCAAGGCCGCTCGACAGCTCGGAGGACAACTGCTGCTGGGTCGCCTGAGTCTGATCCAGAGCACCGCTCAGATTGGTTACAAAATACGGATTGACACGCATGTTCCTCTCCTGCCGACGCCCTGGTTGTGGCTACGCGGCGCGCGATTGGCTTACGCCACCGCTGTTTCGACTCCGATGTTCAGCGCCGAGGCCATCACTGTATTCAAAATGGTGAAGACCTGAGACGCAGCCTGATAGGACCGCTCGAACTGCTGCATCGAGCTTGCCTCGTCATTCAAATTGACCGAGGAAAGCGCGCTTACCTGGTTCTGGAGCTGGGTCACCGAGGCGCTCAGCGCAGTGCTCTCGGTGGTTGCGGCGGAGACCGCGTTGCCCAGTGTGCTGACAATATTCGAGTAGTAGTTGGAGGGGGTCTGGCCGCTGACGATCGACTGAGTGCCAAGATTCGCCATGGTCACAATGTTCGCATTATCGCCGGTGCCGTTACCCAGCCCGGCTGCGGCAATGTGATTGGGATCGGTCATCACCACGGCCATGGTCGCCGCGCTTCCGGCCACCACAGCGGGCTGGTAGAAGATGTTGCCCGCGCCGCCGTTGTCGCCCGCCATGTCCGTGCCGGCGTTGTTGACCGTATTCACCTGGGTCGAGATGCTGTAGGCAAGCTGATCGAGCGAGGCGAGTGTGCTCGGAATCACTTGGTCCCGAGCCGTCAACTGGCCACCAATTTGGCCGCCGCCAGAGGCCAGCGCGGTGGTGATGTCGTTCCCGTTCAGGTAGATGTGCGCCACCCCGCCGACCATACCGGTGGTCAGGGCAAAGGAACTCCCCGAGGTCGCCAGCAACTGGCCCGCCGTGGTGGTGACGCTCAGCCCGTTGTTTTCCGTGGTTACCTGGTTGATGCCGATCAACTGCGCCAACTGGGTCAGATCATTTTGTCGCTGATCCTCGAGTACCCCCGCGTCCTGATTGGGCGAGGTGGACTGTATCTGCTGGCTCACCTGAGCGAGCGACGCAGTGAGCGTGTTCACCTGGCTCACCTCCGAGGCAATCGACTGGTTGAGCGAAGACTGCTGCGCACTGAGGCTGGCCGAGGCGCCGGAGATACTGCTGGCCAGGGTTGTCGCGGTCGAAAGCACCTGTTGACGGAGCGGATTGCTGGTCGGGCTTGCCTCGAGCTGGGTGAGCGAGTTGAAAAAACCGGTAATGTCGGTGCCAATGTCGCCCGAAGTCGAGGTGCCGCTGGCTACAGAGAAACTGGTCTGCGTCGTATTCAACGCAGACAAGAGCGAACTGGCCGAAGAGCTGGCCTGCTGTTGCTGTTGCAGGCGCTGATTCAACACGCGATCACGCTGCGAAACCCCGCCGGTCATGGTCACTCCCGTACCGTAGGAAGCACCGTTGACATAGACCGGCTGGTTCTCCTGCCAGTTCGCCACCTGACGCGTGTAGGTGGTGTTGGAGGCGTTGGCCACGTTGTTGGCTACCACGTTGAGCGCCGCCTGATCGGCATCGAGCGCGCCGGTAATCAAGCTGAGCGCCGAGCTAATTGTCCCCATAACCGACTTCCCTTCCCGACCTTTCGAGGCCACTCAAAGCAAACTCTTCCACCCCCGCTGCGCGCAGACGTAGCGCATGGAGATGAGACAGGACCCGCAGATTGGCGCGCGTCTCGACCAGCAGCCGGGCAAAGACATCCATCGATGCCCGCTGCGCTGCCAGCTCCTGGGACAGCTCGCCGGTCAGGTCGCGCATGGAGTCCGGGTCGGGCGATTCCGAGGCGCGAAACTGGTCGCGATTCTGGTCGCTGAACTGGTTGCGATTCTGGTCGCGGAACTGGCCCTGGTTGTGGCCGTCGAACTGGCTCAGGCGCTGCTCCGGTTGCCTGACTGCCTGCACGTCAACCCTCTGGTTGGCCCTCTCGGCAGGCTCGCGGTTAAGGTCGCGACAGCAGCGCGCCAGTTCCTCGATCCGATCCGCATCCATGCGCACCAGCGACGCAGTCGCCTCGCGCACCAGACCGGTCAACTCGACCCTTGATCGATATCCACTTCCGTTTTGCTGTTGTCGGCTGGCGGGCATTGTCCTAAAGTCCCTTCAAGCGTTCTTCCGATAAACCCGATTTTCCTGCGCCGCTGATTCGGCAAATGAGTGTCAAAACCGCGCGCGATGCAGGGGAACTCCGGATAGCCACGTCCTTGCGCCTTCCACACAACCCTGCGCAAGCCGCCCGGCCAGCCAGGGCTGCATTACTCCGGCGGCAACATGGACTGAATCAGCTTGCCGGCAAGCTCGGTAGCCGAAACCTGGTAGGTTCCCGCCGACAGCGCCCCCTGAATGCTCGCCACCTTGCCCATTCGGACATCCGATCCCTGCGCCGAACCAAGAGCAGACTCGGACATCTGGCTGGCTGCGTTGCTGACACGAGCCTGATCCCCGGTAACCTGACCGGTAGCTTGACTGGACACCTGACCGGAAGCCTGGCCAGTGATCGGACTGGCAACCCGGACGCCCGACGAGACTCCGCCCGGCGAAGCCGCAGGACTGACCGCAGAAGCCTCCGCGACCGCCGCCGCGCCGCGCGTCAGGTTTGAGTTGTCGATTGCATTGCGTATGTTCATACCCAATTCTCCCTGCAGACTCTATCGACCATCGTACTAATCACTCTAGTCATTGGATGGGCGTTTTCGGGGTATTCCAGTTTGGTTTTCCGATTACGGCAGGGTTCCCGGAATGGTTACCTGTCCCGGCGGAGACACTTCCCGCCCCGCCAACG
>JAJZFR010000343.1:3695-5954 GCA_021805265.1 Acidobacteriota bacterium
GCCCCGATCACGGCCCTGATCGCGACCGGGGTTCCAATCCGGGTATCCGCAGCCTCTCCCATCCTCGGGCCAATTTGCATCACAGCACCTCCAGATCGGCTTCGAGCGCGCCCGCCGCCTTCATCGCCTGCAGGATCGAGATCACATCCCGCGCCGTGGCACCGATCTGCTGCAATTCGTTGACCAGATCTTCGACCGTCGCGCCCTCGTGCAATTCAATGCGATTGACCGGCTTGTCGGTGGCCTGGACGCTGGTCTGCGGGACCACCTGGGTCGTACCCTGGCCAAACGCGTTCGGCTGCGAGACCTGAAACTCGGTGATCACATTGACCGACAAGCCGCCGTGCAGGATCGAAACCGGCTGCAAACGGACCTTGCCCCCGATAACCACGGTGCCGGTTCGCTCGTTGACCACCACTTTAGCCCGCGGGAAGACATCGATCTCGGTCGATTCGACGCGATCCAGCAGCGCGGGAAGGTCCTCGCCGGGCTGCGGGGTCAGCTCGACCGTCCGGCTGTCCACGACGCGCGCACGCGGCGCGCCAAGGCTTGCGTCAATGGCTCTCGCCATGCGGACCGCGGTGTGGAAGTCGGCGTCCTGCAACTCGACATCGACGAAGCGCATCTGCTTCAGGTCGAAGGGTACCGCGCGCTCGACCAGACCGCCGCCGGGAATCCTGGCCGTGGTCGGATAGTTGACCTGAGTCGAGTTCATGCCAGAGGCGATGCGATAGCCGCCTACCACCAGAGGCCCCTGAGCCTGAGCATAAATCTGCCCATCGGGACCGTAGAGCGGCGACATGAGCAGAACTCCACCCTCGAGCGAGCGCGCATCGCCGGCTGAGGAGACGGTCACATCGACCCGCTCCCCGGTATGGCTGAAGGGCGGCAGGCTGGCGACGACAAAGACCGCCGCCATATTTTTGACCATCATGTTCTGCGCGCTGTTAGTGCCTGTCTGCGGCACGTTGACGCCCATGCGCAGGAGGATCGATAGCAGCGACTGCATGGGGAAGACCGTCTCCTGCGAGTCGCCGGTGCCGCGCAGACCCACCACCAGGCCGTAGCCAACCAACTGATTCTCGCGAATCCCTCCAATCGAAGCGACATCCTTGATACGCGCTTTCCTGGGTGGCTGGTTCTCGCCGCTGTCAGCGGCAATGGGGGCAGGTGGATTGCTGGCCGAGTTGAATCCGGGCATTCCCGTGCCCGGTGCCTGGCCGGATGCCTGGCCTGGTATCTGGCCTGGTGTCTGGCCTGGTGTCTGGCCGAATGCCGGACCGGGCGCCGGACCGAAAGCAGGGCCGGGAATGACGATGGGAACAGGCACGGCTATCGCGCCGCCCATCGGACCCGCAGTCGGATTCAAAGTCGGATTCGCCGTCGGCGTGGCAAGAGTGGTCAGCCCACCCGGCGGGTTGCTGACTCCGGTCAAAGGCACGGCCGCTCCAGTCGGGCTGGCCGGAATCGCCCGAGCAGGAATGGCCCGACCGGCTTGAGGCGTCCGGGCGGCAACCTGTCCCCGCCCCGGCCATGCAACCAACAGGAACAGCAGACATGCCAACCTGCCGCAACTCGAACGAGAAACCCGGATTGTCTTCCCCTGCAATCTCACCCCTGCCGCTCCCATCCCAGAACAGATTCAATTCGGTTGCGTCGCCTGAAATCCATCCCCACCTCGGGCCATCCAGGCTCAGAAAATCAGTATCTTCTGCAGAAATCGCCAGATTGGGTTCTGCCGGTAGGTCGAGTCATTCACAATCCCCTTGCCGACCACTTCAATCTCCAGGTCCGTCATCGCCGAGGAGTCCACCTGATTCAGAAAATTCACATCCTCAGGGCGAACCAGCCCGCGCAGCCGAATGACCTGGGTCTGCTGCGAAAAGGTCAACTGGCGCGTCGCCTGCACGACCATCATTCCATTCGGCAGGAGGTCCACCACCTCGCCGCCGAAGGTGGTCACCAGGCTCGAGTTGGTCACGCTTTGTCCCTGCGCCGTCAGGCCGGAAGAAGAGTTCTGTGCCAGCAGGTTGGCCAGTGTGCTGGTGGCCTTGGGGACGCCGAAGAGTCCGGTGATCGAGCTGTTGGCCGTCGATGCACGTGAGTTCTTCACCTGGCCGTCGGTCGAAGCAGCCAGACTCTCGGTCACCACGATCGAGATCACGTCGTGCAGCTTGGTGGCCTTGGCGTCGTTGGAAAGCCGCACCAGGCTGCCCTGGTCGCTCCAGATCGAGCCTGGAGTGAGCCGCTCGGCGTCGT
>JAJZFR010000028.1 GCA_021805265.1 Acidobacteriota bacterium
GGACTCCCATTCATCGTGCCGCGGCAGAGGAGCGAATGCTGCAAAAGCTGGAGCGCAGCTTGACCGAAGATATTGATCCTCTCCTTCCGGCTGGAGTCCACTTCGATGAACAGGAAGCCTTGAGAGCATTTGCAATTGTGTGGGATGAACTGATTGTCCGCATCCAGGGCGAGGCGTGGAAACTCTCTGCAAACGTCATCGATGATCTTCGGAAGAAGCGCTTTCCCGATCTGTTGCGGTGACGGGCAGTGCCGGTGGCGCACGCAACAGCGGTTTTATTGGACCCACGGCCTCTGCCGATCTGCGGCAGAGGTTTCGCGCGGAATCTACATAATTTGGAAGATTTTGGGCAGAGGTTTTGCGCGAAATCGCCAGTATTCATGCGGCGTGGGCAGAGGTCTCAAGGACAGAGGACGCGGGTTCGATAAGGGTCCAATAAGCGTTGCCAAGGGTGTCTCAGGGCGCTCAAACGGGCCATTCGTGCCCCTGATTGCTATAAGTTACGCGTGGTAGGTTTGCTGTCACGGCAGAGGTCGCGGGTTCGAGCCCCGTCGTCCCCGCCATAAGCCAAATAAAATAAACGGTTTATGGTACAGTGACAATCAAGGTTTCAGCCCGCGAGGGTGCTGAAGGGTGCTGAAAGTTTTCAGCGCCCTTTTTGCTGCCTTCAAGCAGCAATGGCTCCCGTTGCGAGGGTGCTGTCGAGGGTGCTGAAATTTTTGGCCTTCCGGCTTCCAGAACCATCTCCATCACTTTGTTGTTGGCATCCCGCTTCGTCTCGGAGATCGCTCGCGTGTAGATGTCGAGCGTGATCCGAGAGTTTGCGTGACGCAGGAGTTCCTGGGCTGTCTTCAGGTCCGCACCGGCGCTCATAGCGGTTTCCGACAGCCGGAAAACATGCAGCCAAAGGAGGAAATGGCCCGCTGATTACCTCCATGCTCTACGAAGCTGATGGAAGTTTGAACCAATTGGGCCGTCTGTACGACACGCTGTAGAGAGACCAGCGGACGGGAAGTTGCGAGGTTGAGGAATCTCCCTGACCTCGCGACCGGTGTAGCTCAGTTCCAGCCAACCTTTGCCGTGGCCAGGACTGACATCTTTCTATAGAGAGCGTTAACGCTTACTGATGTCAGTTGTAGACCGTTCGGGCGCGGCCTGCCTTAAAACGTCGTCTCTCCTCAAAAAATGATTCGAACAAGCGTGCCGGGTTCAGCGCAGCGCCTGGAAGTACTCTGCCGCCACATCTCTTTTACGCGGAGCCGCGGCAATCTGCGCAGCGCGGTTGCTACCTGCCAGCGAAGACCGACGGGATACGTGAGATAGACCGAAACATATGCATCACGTTGTGTAACTCCGTGAAACCTCCCGTTATGAGTCGCCGCCAAAAGCATTGTTTACAAGCAGTTCCGTCATGTTTACGAAGATAAACAGTGACAAGCGCTAAATAGCCTTGTCAGCCTCTCGCACAGTGGGGCAGCATCGTTAGGATTCAAAAGCAGCTCCAATCAGAGCGGCGTAGCCGGGGGCAATCAGCACGAGCGGGAAGGCGCATTCGGTCTTTCTACAAAAACCTGGCCAAGAGCGAAGCCGGCGCGGCAGAAATCCGATGGCGCGTTGCGATAGCGAGAAAGGGTAAGCGAAAAATACGGTTCGTCCCGTGGCAGGAAGAACCCTATCCCAAGCAAAGAGGAAATATCGAGAGATGAACCGGAGAGAGTTTACGAAACGGATGGGCATGGCAGGCGCGGCACTTGCCGTGAGCGGGAAGTGCAAAGCAATGACCAAGCCGGCAATGTCCAAAAAGCCGAACATCGTGATCATTCTGTCCGATGACGTTGGATATGGAGACCTGACGAGCTACGGCGGCGTGAATGTGAGCACGCCGAACATCGATGCTCTTGCCCGTCGCGGATTGCGGTTTACAGACGCTCATTCCGATGCGGCAACGTGCACTCCCTCCCGCTATGCAATGTTGACCGGGCAATATGCGTGGCGGCGAGACGGCATCCAAGTTCTGCCTGGCGATGCGAAGTCGTTAGTACAGCCAGGGCAGCCAACGGTGGCCTCCGTATTGAAGGCGAATGGATACGCAACCGGACTGGTGGGCAAGTGGCACCTTGGGTTAGGGGACGGAAAAATCGATTGGAACGGTGAGATAAAACCTGGACCCTGCGAAGCGGGTTTTGACGATGCATTCTTCTTCGCGGCGACTGCGGACCGGGTGCCAACTGTGTATATCCATAACCACCACGTAGTAAACCTCGATCCGAAAGATCCGATCGTGGTCTCTTACAGCCACAAGGTAGGCAACGATCCGACGGGTCGAGAAGATCCAGAACTGCTGAAGATGAAGCTGAGCGAGGGCCATGACGGCACGATCGTGGATGGTATCAGCCGAATCGGGTACATGTCGGGAGGTAAGGCTGCGCGATGGAATGACGAGACGATGGCCAAGACCTTCACGGACAAGGCGTGTGAATTCATCGAAGCGCACAAGGAGCATCCGTTTTTGTTGTACTTCACGCCGAGCGATATCCACGTACCACATGCACCTGCGAAACAGTTCGCAGACAAGAGTGAATGTGGCATTCGCTGTGATGCCATTATGCAATTGGATGATTGCGTACGGCGGGTGATGGAGACGCTCCGCAAGCATGGATTAGAGGAAGATACGTTTGTGTTGTTCACTTCGGACAACGGCCCGGTAGTGAATGACGGATATAACGACAACTCCGTTGCCGATCTTGGAAGCCACCGGCCAGCAGGACCGTGGCGCGGAGGGAAATATTCAGTCTATGAAGGGGGGACGCGGATTCCCTTCATCACCGCCTATCCGGGAGTCATTCGGCCAGGTGCCTCCGACGCGCTCATTGACCAGGTGGATGTACTCCGAAGCATCGCGACATTAACGCATTCCACTATTCCGAGCAATGGTGGACCAGACAGTTTGAATGAAATGCCCGCGATGCTAGGCAGGACTTCCAAGGGACGCGAATACCTTGTGGAAGAAGGTCTGTTTCTGTCTATCCGGACAAAGCGGTGGAAATTGGTGGACCGTAACCAGCGGCCTGGGACAAGGATCCGGCCACAGTGGCACCCGATGAGTCCAGAGGCCGAAGCAAAGGCAAAGGCCAAGGAAGAGCGGTTTATGCCTGGGGCGGTGGACTACCCGGAGGCTGAAATCGAGCTTTATGACCTGATTGACGATCCGGGCGAGACCAGGAACGTCGCGTTGAAGTATCCCAAAGAGGTTGCTCGGCTTCGGGAAATGTTACGACAGGCGCGTGCACAGTGATCTTATGGTTTACCGCGTACAACGATCGCAGATCCCACAAGTTACAAAACCTGTACGCAACAGAACCAGCAGTACCGCCACTCAGCAGCAAAATGATGTACATCGAAAACAGTGTTTGTAAGTCGACTTCACGATTTCTGGAGGTAGATAGGAAGATGAGCAACAAACGAGTAATAGGTAAGACAATTGCACTTTCATGCTTGATGCTGCTGGCCACATTCTTTGCGACAACGGCGCTCATCGGGCAAGGTCTCTTCGGTACGATCAGTGGGATCATCACTGATTCCACTGGAGCGGTCATCTCTGGAGCCACGGTCACGATCACAAATACACAGACAAACGTATCCGTGACGCTGAAGACCAACGGTGCAGGCGTCTATAACGCCGCCAATCTAAATCCAGGAACATACCGTGTGCAGGCGAAAGCAAGCGGATTTAAGGCTGGAGTCATCGACAACATCATCCTTCATGTAGATGAAAATCCGAAAGAAAGCATGGCGCTTCAGGTGGGGCAACCCGAGCAAAGCGTTCATGTCATGTCTGAATCGTCGTTTCTTCCTACACAGCAATCCATGTTGGACCAAACGATTTCCACACAAGAATTGCAGCAATTGCCGATCGTTTCCGGTGGCGCAGGGCAGGATGCCTGGGGACTTGAAGGTCTGTCTGCCGGCGTGAGCCAGCAGCTCGGCGAGGGTGGATTTGGTGAGAACAATGCCCGTATCAATGGTGGCCGTCCACGTATGGACTCCTACTTGCTGGATGGAACCAACGTTCAGGCGGGTGTATTTGGTGGCCCGCTTGTGTCACCTTCACCCGACACAGTGGCAGAAATGCATGTGCTGACGAATGATTTCAGCTCTGAATATGGAAATGTTAGTGGCGGCGTCGTCACCATCACGACCAAATCCGGCACCAACCGGTTCCATGGCAGCGCATATGAATACGCGAGAAATGCCGCGCTTGATGCCAAGGACTATTTTCAGGCGCCCAATACGCCCATCTTGCCCTACAGCTCCAATGAATATGGTGGGACTATCGGCGGTCCAATCTTTCGAAACAAACTTTTCTTCTTTGTGGACTATCAGGGCGTACGGACTTCACAAACGACACCGGTAGTGGATGAGGTTGTTCCGAATGCAGATTTTCGCAGCGGTAACCTATCTGCGGTGACGAAACAACTGAAAAATCCACAAACGGGGCTTCCTTATAGAAACAACCAGGTACCAGTCAGTCAGATTGCCGCAGCTCTCTTGGCTTTATATCCAGCAGGAAATGCTGGGCCATCTCCAACCGTCGGAGGAGACTACTGGAATGGAGTGGTTTCACATACGCAATCTGTAGCTCGCACCAATCCGCGCATTGACTGGAACTTGACGGAGCGCGACCAAATCTTCGGCGCGTTTCACTATACAGGGTCGACCCTTAACACGGTAAGCGGGTTCCCGGATGCGAATAGTTATGCGAGTAGCCCCGACAACGCTGTTACTGTGGGCTGGAACCATCTCTTCAGTTCAAATCTGGATAACCAGCTTCGATATGGGTATAACAGTAACCCAGCTCTACGATCAACAAATGGATATGGTCAGTTTGCACCCAGCGACTTTGGTATCTCTGGAATTCCGGCCTGCAACTATTCTGGCTCGAACGGAAAATGTGGACCCCCTACGATTTTCATCGGAGGTTTTACCGGTGTCGGCGCTGGAGCTGGAATGCTTGTGCAGAATCAAGGCACATATGAGTTCCTGGACAACTTTACCCAGACGCTGGGAAGACACACCCTCACCTATGGAGGAAGTATTTCTCACGCATACATTGAGAATATCCAGCCGAACCAAGTCGCGGGAGACTTTAGGTTTCTGGGTAATAATACTGGAAATCCCTTCGCGGACTTCTTGACTGGATATATGGCGCAGAGCAGCGTCCAGGTCCAAAATGAATATGTCCATCCGCAAACGTGGCAGGACGCACTCTATGTACAGGACGATTGGAAGCTAACTGGAACACTTACCCTGAATCTTGGATTACGCTGGCAGTATGACCCCTCATGGACAGCTCCTGTTGGGCAATTGGCGAGCTTTAATCCCTATGAACTGCAGTGGAAAGTCAACGGAGTCAACGGTGTTCCACGGGGTGCGATCCAGACACATTGGAAGGAGTTCGCTCCACGAGTGGGCTTCGCCTGGAATCCGCGCAACGGACTGATCATCCGCGGCGGCTATGGCATCACGTATCCCGGCGTATTCAGCCACGGTCGTGCTGGAGATGGCTATGTCTCTCCGAACATTCTTGCCAATACACCGATTCCTTCGGGTACCAATATTGCCAATCTGCCAGCTATCACTCTGCCAAACCTGACAGCTCCACTCACATTCGCTGACGCGGAATCCTCAACGTATACGCCGCATCATCAGGGCACGCAGTATTTTCAACAGTACAATCTGACCGTTGATCAGCAAATCGGTCAGAGCGTGGATTTCCGGTTAAGTTACACGGGAAGCCATGGTGTCCATCTGCCAGTCAACCGGCAATACAACCTTTGCCAGCAGTCCCTGGGAAATATCCAGGCAGACCCGAGTACCCCAGGCAATCCAGATTCGGGCGCTGGTGCTCAGGACGGTCCATACTGCGGCGTCGGAAGCTTCAAAGCG
>JAJZFR010000031.1 GCA_021805265.1 Acidobacteriota bacterium
GCATGATCCCGATCTTCGCCTTGCCCGGCGAGATCACACCAGGGCAGTTCGGCCCGATCAGCCGCGAAGACGATCCCTTGATCTTGCTCCACACCTTCACCATATCTATCGTCGGAATCCCCTCCGTAATGCAGACGATCAGCGGCAATCCCGCATCTTCCGCCTCCAGAATCGCGTCCGCAGCGAAGGGCGGCGGCACAAAGATCACCGTCGCGTTGGCGCCGGTCTTTTCCACCGCCTCCGCCACGGTATTGAAGACCGGCCAGCCCTCGTGCGTCGTCCCGCCTTTGCCCGGCGTCACCCCGCCCACAACCGTCGTTCCATAGTCCGCAGCGCCCTTGGCATGGAACGTACCTTCCTTGCCGGTGATGCCCTGCACGATGAGTCGAGTATTTTTATCCACCAGTACGGACATCTTATGCACCCACCTTTGCTGCTGCGACCACCAGGTCCGCAGCTTCTTTCATCGTTGCGCCAACCTGGAAATTCAGACCGGAGTCTTTCAGAATCTG
Source organism: Acidobacteriota bacterium (assembly GCA_021805265.1). Taxonomy (GTDB): domain Bacteria; phylum Acidobacteriota; class Terriglobia; order Terriglobales; family Acidobacteriaceae; genus Acidicapsa. The sequence goes on from JAJZFR010000031.1 coordinate 513, forward strand.
CCGGCCTTCCTCGACATTCGTGCCTTCCAGCCGCAGCACGATCGGGATCGTCACGCTCAGTTTGCGCGCCGCCGCCACCACCCCCGTGGCCAGGCGATCCACGCGCAAGATCCCGCCAAAGATGTTGATGAAAATCGCCTTCACATTCTTGTCCGAAAGCAGAATCTCGAACGCGTGCTCGATCTGCTCCTGCGTCGCGCCGCCGCCTACGTCGAGGAAGTTTGCCGGGCTGCCCCCCGCATACTGGATGATGTCCATCGTCGCCATCGCCAGCCCCGCGCCGTTCACCATGCACGCAATCGAGCCATCCAGCTTGATATAGTTCAGCGAATACTTGCTCGCCTCCACCTCGAGCGGGTCTTCCTCGGCCACATCGCGCAGAGCCTTCACCTCCGGGTGACGGAACAGCGCGTTGTCATCAAAGGTCATCTTCGCGTCGAGTGCAAACAACTTGTCGTCCTTCGTCGTGATGAACGGATTGATCTCTAGCAGCGAGGCATCCGACTCCACAAACGCCTTGTACAGGCTCTGGAAAAACGTCACCGCCTGGTTGACCTGCGTCGGCTTCAGCCCCAGCGCGAAGGCCAGCTTGCGGCCCTGGTAGCCAGCCAGGCCCACTGCCGGGTCAATCACTTCCTTGATGATCGCGTCCGGGTCCTTCGCCGCGACCTCTTCGATCTCCATCCCGCCCGCCTGCGAGGCCATGAACACATATTTTCCGATCGCTCGATCGAGCACAATCCCGAGATACAATTCGCGGTCGATCGCCGCTGTCTCCTCGATCAGCAACCGCTGCACCTTCTGCCCCGCCGGGCCGGTCTGGTGCGTCACTAGCTGCATGCCAAGAATGTTCTTCGCTGCGGTCTCCGCGTCGGCCAGTGTGCGAACCACCTTCACACCGCCGCCCTTGCCGCGCCCGCCCGCATGGATCTGTGCCTTCACCACGATGCCCGTGGCGCCGTTCGCCAACAGGGTTCTGGCGGCTTCCGCCGCTTCCGGCAGCGTATTCGCTACCTCGCCCCTGGGCACGGGAACGCCGTACTTGGCCAGGATTGTCTTTGCCTGATACTCATGTATTTTCATAAGTGCTGAGATACGCTCACTTGCGGCAGGTCAGATTCAGCGCGGATACGGCGGTCCGAAAAGCGGCGTACAAAAAACTCGGAGTCTTGCTGGCCGTTGCGCAGTGTACTCCTGTGGCTCTCAAATACTATCGGACGCGGCAAAGATGCGGCAAACCCGCTCGCCCCGACCATACCGCCATTCGCCACGACCACTCCGAACCGCTACTGGCCCACCCGCACTGCCCTGACCCATTACCATAGCCAGAGAGGATTCCGATTTGTCAGCCTTTCAGCACGCCTTCCAGCAGATGCTGCGCCCGGTAGCCGAGGATGGCGCATCCCTCACCCGCGAGGAAGCGCAGCAGGCGCTGGTCGCCATGCTCGACGGAACCGCCTCGGAACTCCAATCCGGTGCACTGCTCACCGCGCTTGCAACCCGCGGCGAGCTCGCTCCCGAGCTGGCTGGCTTCGTCACCGAAATGCGCGCCCGCGCTACGCCCATCCCGCTCACCGAAGCCGAGCGCGCCGCCCTGGTCGATACCTGCGGCACCGGCGGCGGCGGTCCGCGCACCTTCAACATCTCCACCGGAGCCGCTCTCGTCGCCGCCGCAGCAGGGGCCTCGGTTGCCAAGCACGGCAATCGCGCCGTCACCTCCATCTGCGGCTCGGCCGATGTCCTCGAAGCTCTCGGCGTGCCCATTACCCTCGGGCCTGATCTCGCCGCAGAGTGCCTGCGCGAGACCGGTTTTGTCTTCCTCTATGCGCCCATGCTCCATCCCGCCATGAAGACCGTCTCCGGCCTGCGCCGGGCGCTCGGCTTTCGCACCATCTTCAATCTCTGCGGCCCGCTCACCAATCCGGCAGGCGCGCGCGCTCAGGTCATCGGAGTCCTCGCTCCCAGCCGCGCCCTGCTCGTCGCCCGAACCCTCATCGAACTCAAAACCACCCGCCGCGCCTTCGTCGTCCACGGCACCGACGGTCTCGACGAACTCACCACCACCGCCGAATCCATCACCGTCCGTGTCGAGCCGGCCATCGAGCCAGCCATGAAGGCCGCAAAGATCACCCCCGAAATGGCTGGCCTCGAACGCACCACTCTCGACCAGATATCCGGCGGCGACGCCACAGAAAACGCCGCCATTCTCTACGACATCCTCACAGGCATCCCCGGACCGCGACGCGACATTGTTCTGCTCAACGCCGCCGCTGCGCTCGTCGCCGCGGGCATCGCCGAAAATCTCAAGGAAGGCGTCGAGCGCGCCGTCGAAGCCATTGACTCCGGCCTCGCCGCAGCCACGCTCGCTCGCCTGCGCAGCTTTGGCCAGCGCTTCGCCTGAACGATACCCAGCCATCCTTGCCCCCAATCACGTTCCCGCCGATACAATAGCCAGAGCGACAAACTGCAATCTCAAACCAGCCGGGGGAAAGTGATCGAGTGAACAATCAACGCGTACTCAGTGGCATGCGACCCACCGGAAAACTCCACCTGGGCAACTACATGGGCGCGCTCGCCAACTGGGTCGCGCTCCAGTCCCACTACGACTGCTACTTCTTCATCGCCGACCTGCATGCCCTCACCACCGACTACGCCGACACCTCCAAAATCCGCGAAAATATCGAGGAAGTAGCCCTCGACTGGCTCGGTGCCGGTCTCGACCCGGAAAAATGCATCCTCTTCCTGCAAAGCAGAGTCCCGCAGCACGACCAGCTCTTCCTTCGTTTCTCCATGATCACCCCCATCAGTTGGCTCGAGCGCGTCCCAACCTACAAAGAACAACAGGACAATCTCTCCACTAAAGACCTCAGCACCTTTGGCTTTCTCGGCTACCCGCTCCTCCAGGCCGCTGATATTCTGCTCTATCAGCCGCAGTTCGTTCCCGTCGGGCAGGATCAGGTGGTCCACGTCGAGCTGACCCGCGAGATTGCCCGCCGCTTCAACCAGTTCTACAAACTCGACGGCAGGGAAGTCCTTCCCGAGCCGCAGGTCCTGCTCACTCCCGCGCCCAAACTCCCCGGAACCGACGGGCGCAAGATGTCCAAGAGCTACGGAAACACCATCCAGTTGACCGACTCCGAGCCGGAAGTCCGCCAAAAACTGAAGACCATGGTCACTGACCCGGCGCGTATTCGCCGCAGCGATGCCGGCGACCCAGACAAGTGCCCCGTCGGCGACCTGCACAAGGTCTTTTCCTCGCCCGACACCATCGCCGCTGTCAATCAGGGCTGCCGTTCCGCAGGCATCGGCTGCATCGAGTGCAAGGGCTGGGCCGCAGACGCCCTCGTCCGGATTTTGCAACCCATCCAGCAGCGCCGCGCCGGCTACTCCGCCGCCCAGGCCATCGAGATTATCGAGGCCGGCTCCCTCCGCGCCCGGCAACGTGCCGCCGAAACCATGCTTCAGGTAGATGCCGCCATGCAGATGCTCGCCTGAAAGGAACAAAATAGTTTTGAGCGAAGCCAACACCAATCCGCAGCTCCAACTCATCCCCCTGGCTGGCCCGGCGGATGCCAAGACTGGCGCTGCTTCCAAAGCCGCCGCCGAACCCTTCCCCTTTTCCGTCACCGTAGGCGCGGTCTACGACGGGCCAATGGACCTCCTGCTCGATCTCATCCGCAAACAGAACATCGACATCTACGACATTCCCATCGCCCGCATCACCCAACAGTTTCTCGGCTACGTCGAACACCTCAAATCCACCGATGTCGATGTTGCGGGCGAGTTCATCTACATGGCCTCGCTGCTCATCCACATCAAGAGCCGGATGCTGTTGCCGCGCGCTCCGGTTGGCCCCGACGATTCCGCTGCCGAAGACCCACGACGCGAACTGGTCGAGCGCCTCCTCGAACACGAGCGCTTCAAAAACGCCGCCCAGATGCTGCAACAGAAACAAATGCTCGAAGCCGCCACCTGGACCAATCCCGGCATGCGCGACTTCCGCGAGGACGCCGCCGCAGAGCCGGAGATCGCCGCCGATACCGTGGACCTCGTCCGCGTCTTCCGCGACATCCTCGACCGCCTCAAGTCCCGCCCCGTCCTCAACCTCGAGGAGGATTCCGTCACCGTCGGCCAGATGATCCAGTTCCTCGCACGACGTCTCAGCGTGGAAGATCGCCCCGTCTCGCTCCGCCGACTGCTCGCACACACCCGCTCCGAGCGCGCCCTCATCGCCATGTTTCTCGCCCTCCTCGAACTCGTCCGCCTCCAGGCCATCCTGCTTCGCCAGGAACACAACTTCGGTGACATCCTCATCAAGAAACACGCCGAGTTCGACGCCGTCATGAATGAAGCAGCTCGACGCGCCACAGACGACTGGCGCTGACCCAAAATCCGCTCTACGGGAAAGAACACTCCGGGTGCCCCTGGTCTGGATTTTCAGACCAGGGATACTCACCACTCATCCAAATCGGACCTTGAAACCGGGTGCCCCAGGTCCCGGATTTTCGGACCTGGGTTTCTCACCCTACCGCGCCTCCTGTCGGGTATCCTGTCCCTATGAATCTCGAAGCCATTCAAACCGCGTTACGGCAGCAGGGAATCGACGGCTGGCTCTTTTACGACCATCACCACCGCGACCCGATTTCCACGCGCATCCTCGGCCTCGACCCCAAAGCGCACGTCACTCGCCGCTGGTATTACCTCATCCCGGCGAACGGTGACCCGCAGAAGCTCGTCCATCGCATCGAGCAGTTCCGCCTCGACGCCCTGCCCGGCGCGAAGCAGGAGTACTCAGGCTGGCGCGAACTCGCCCAGAAACTCGAGCAGATGCTCGCCGGAAGCAGCAAACTGGCCATGCAGTACTCGCCCGAGAACGCCATTCTCTATGTCTCCATGGTCGATGCCGGAACCGTCGAGTTTCTCCGCGGCTTGGGCAAGCAGATTGTCACCTCCGCTGATCTCGTCAGCCAGTTTGAAGCCGTCCTCTCCGCCGACCAGAAAGCCTCGCACCAGACCGCGCAGCGGGCCATCGACGCCGTGCTCGCCGAAGCCTGGCGCGAGATTGCCCGCCAACTCCGCCCGGCCTCCGGAAACCCGGAAACATTAACCGAATTCACCCTCATGGAGTGGCTCGCCAACGCCATGCGCCGCGAAGGACTCACCTGGGAAAACGGCCCCAACGTAAGCGTCGGCCCTAACAGCGCCGACTCCCACTACGAGCCGACCGCCGGCCGCTCCCGACCCATCCGCAACGGCGACTTTCTCCTCATCGACATTTGGGGCAAGGTGGCCGCGCCGATCCCATCCGCCGCGCCCGCCATTCATTACGACATCACCTGGACCGGCGTCATCGGCCGACCGCCGACCGACCGCGAGCAGCATATTTTCACCCTCGTCCGCGACGCCCGCGACGCCGCCATCGCCTC
>JAJZFR010000010.1 GCA_021805265.1 Acidobacteriota bacterium
GCTTACAGTCACGCGTATTCTCTGAGTCCAGGCAAAGCCTTGATCCTTGCTGGCGGAATGAACGCAGCAATGGAAGCGCACCACCTGACTCTCGCCGGAACATGGATGAAGCGCATTACCAGCACGATGGAAAATGAGCCTCAGATACTTCGCGAGCGCGAGCGCTATCTCAGTTTCATGGGAGAGTATCAGCAATCTGCGGAAGTGGGCAGGAAGGCTATACTGGCGCTTCCGCAGGACAGGGATGTAGTTGTTTACCTGGGTTATGACCTGCTCCACCTCGAGCAGTATGATGAGTTGCTTGCACTGACTGAGAAGTACGGCACAGTCTTCCCCAGGGAACCGGACATACCCCTTCTCGAAGGCTACGTTCACAAGCATCAGGGCCACCCGGAACAGGCAGAGCGTGACTTCAGCGAAGCCCTGCGTCGTGACCCATCGATCGTTACCGCGTACGTCAATCGTGGATACGTGCGCAACGATCTGCATCAACCGCTTCGTGCAGCGGAAGACTTCCATGCAGCGATCCAGCGGGAGCCAGGAAACGGGGAGGCTCATCTGGGGCTTGCTTACACAGACCTGAATCTGAACAAGGCGCAGGCAGCTCTGCGACAGGCTGACCTTGCGGAACATGCTCTCGGTGATTCGCGGGAGATCCATGTTATTCGCGCGACTGCCTACGGTCGAGAAGATATCTTGATCAAGTCTGCCGCTGAATATACATCCGCTTTGAAGTTCACGCCTGAGGATGGCTCGCTCCAATTTGGTTTAGCAAATACATTATTTGCCGAGCGCCAATATCACGATGCAATCCAAGAGTTGCAACGGGCGAAGAAGAACGCCCCCGAGGATGCAGCGATCTACTCGCTGCTAGCAAGGTCGTATGCGTTTTTACAGGATAAGGATAGAACAAAAAAATTTGTACAGGAGGCCGAAGCGCATGCGCTCGAGGAGACGAAAACAAACCGCAGTTCACCGATCTTGCAAAGCGAAACATTCCTGTCTACCGGAGAGGCTTTGAGTACTGTTGGAGATTCGCGAGGCGCGATGGATCGATTTCGTCAGGCCCTGGAAATACCAGGGAGTGATCGCGTAAGCATACGGCTCGCCATTGCTCAGAGTTATGCGCAGCAGGATGAATCGGTGGATGCCGAGAGGCAGATAGCGCTGGCCCTGATGGAAGCGAAATCGGGTGAAACTGCTCCGCCGACCGGGGGGGAATACATCGCGGCGGCAGATGTATTTCGAACACTGCATGAATACCAGTTGTCACAGACCTATCTACAACTCGCAAAATCTGCTGGCGCGCCGGACCCGGAAGTGCGTATCGGGATGGCAAATAACTATCTGGCGATGGGAGATAGCACCAGGGCCGAGGCTCAACTGGCTGCCGTGAGCGCGTCGGCAGACAATACGGCTAATTATCAATATCTTCTTGCTGAAGCGAATGTCCTTCGCCAGCAGCATCACGGTGCGCAGGCACTAACTTCCTTTGCGCAGGCGGCGAACGCGGAGGGCGAGGATCAGACTGCCGAGCTATCGCTTCTGGAAGCCGGAGGCGACGAAGGCCTGAGAGTGAATTCGCAATTGAGTCTGTTATCGGATTTCTCCGTGGATCCGATCTATGAAGATACTACGGTCTACGTTCTGGACTCCAAATTGGATGCAACATTTCCCGTCCCAATTAACGACACTGCACTCCTTCCGCCACCGCGCTCATCCATCGCGATACAGAGCACGACGGCATTCCATCTTCATCTCGCGCATCTTCCCACGCCGAGCGGTTTTTTTCAGTTGACGAATACGCAAGGCGTGATTTCCGTTCCAAGTACGAATTCAATCGTCAGTCGTAATACCACCGACTATACGGTCAATCTGGGTGTGAATCCCACGGTTGCCCTCGGCAGCAATTCCCTGACCTTCAATGCGGGGGTTCAGACAACAATCCGGCGCGATTCCCAATCGCCGCTCGCAATGAATCAGAATCTACTCCGACTCTTTGCTTATGTCACATCGAGCTCCTTTTTCAATGTGGTGTCGGTAAGTGGCTATGCGATTCGCGAAGCGGGGCCATTTACGGAGAGCAACCTGCATTCGGTGGCGTTGACAGGTGCAGTCGATTTTCGTGTCGGAGCGCCGTGGGGCAAGACGGCGCTGATCACGGGATGGGGCGTCAACGATCAGAAGTTCTCGCCTGTGAATTATGAGGATTACTACACCTCCACGTACATCGGGCTGGAGCGTCGATTCTCCTCTCATCTGAATGCCAGAGCGTTGATTGAAGATCTCAGAGCCTGGCGTGTCGTAGGCGTGAACACGGGTAATGCGCAGGACCTTCGTACGGCAGGAACCATCGACTTTACACCGCGGCCTAGTTGGGACTTTCGCGTTTCGAGCGCCTATTCGAGCACCCGAAGCTTTCATGTCTACGATGCCACTCAGAATGGTTTTTCCATCTCGTATGCCAGACCATTCCATCACAAGTTCAAGGACGATTCCAAAGAGGTTGTTCTGGAGTATCCGATTCGGTTTTCAGCGGGATTGCAAGAGGAGGATTTCTTCAATTTCAAAGGCGGTCAGACGCAACAACTCAGACCCTACGTACAGATCAGCGTATTTTGAAAGCGGACTCAGATGAAGATTTGTTTCGTTACTACCTTCCCTCCCAGCGGGCGTCAGTTGAACGAATATGCGTTTCACATTGCGCGGGAGTTGCAGCATCATTCCGACATCGAGTTGACGATTCTCGCCGACGAATTGGACGACTACGAATTTGCAACCAACGAGCACGGACACTCCTTCAAGGCCGATGAACTCAAGGAGCTTCCCGGATTCTCGGTGATTCGTTGCTGGAAGTTCGACGCGATTGGTACACCCTTTCGACTCTTGAGAACGATACGGAAGTTGAAGCCAGATATCGTGTGGTACAACTTGGTGTTCTCGAGTTTTGCCACGCAGGATAATCCAGTCGCTGCATTCATCGGACTTATGGCGCCCGCACTAACCAGAGCGGCGGGGTATTTCACCCACATAACACTGCATCACATTCTGGAAAATGTGGATTTTGCTGCTGCTGGAGTTCGCCGGGAAAAGCTGTTTCGAATCGGCACGACAATGGCTACGAAAACATTGCTCAAGTCGCATTCGGTCTCTGTCCTTCTGCCCGATTATCGGCACACGTTGGTTACCAAGTATTCGGCACAGAACGTGCTTCTTGGAACGCACGGTACCTTTGCGTCCACCTCCACTCCTCCGGACTTCACCCGGCGAGGCAATCCGGAGATACGCATTCTGGCCATTGGACATTGGGGGACTTACAAGCGCCTGGAAACGTTGATGAGAGCCTTTCCGATGGTACTGGAGCGGTTTCCCGAAGCTCGACTTATTATTGCCGGAGCCAACCATCACACCAAAGCAGGATATTGGGAATCGATCCGTGATATGCAGCCAGCGACTCTACCGATCGAGTTCCGAGGCTATGTTCCGGAGGAGGATATTCCAGAACTCTTCGAGACGACATCAATTCTTGTGATGCCGTATGACTCCGCGACGGGATCAAGCGGGCCTGCACATCAGGCATGCGAGTTCGGAATACCGATTGTCTGCGCAGACATAGGCGACTTCAGAGGCATGGCTGAATCGGAAGACATGGCTATCCGTTTCTACAAAAAAAGCGACTCCACGGATCTCGCAGAACAGATTCTTACCATTCTGCAATCGAGAGATATGCAGAGAGAGATGGCCGAGCATAACTACGCAGCGGGCGTTGCCATGAGCCTTCCCAGTGTGGTCCGGAACTATCTCCGGTGGTTCAGGCTCATGAAATGTAAAAGGTCAATATCCGCCAGCGTGGACACCCACGAGACACCGAGTGCGTGGAGACGCATTCTACGCTTTAGGTCGACTAATTCCGACAGTGAAGTGACTCCACAAGCCAAGCCCTCGGTTGTTGAAGACAAGATGAATGACCAATGCCTGAGCGACTGAACGGAGTGGCACTTTCCACGGACGGGATGAGAGTTTGAATTTTCTGAACTGGAGAAGTGAACAAAGAGAGACGATTAGCCATCGGCGCAGAGAACAATCCAACGAGTAAAAGAACAGAGGATTACAACATGACAAGCGAACCTATTCCGCACAGGCTTTATCCGGAGCTATTCCGTGTGTGCATCATCGCGCTTGTTGCCTTGTTGATGTCTGGGTGTGGCATCCACTTCAATCCCCCAGTCCCCACGGTTGGCATGACCGCCAATCCGTCTGCGGTGAATGCGAGTGCGACTTCCACCCTGACGATCACAGCGACCAATGCAACACAAGTCAAGATAACCGGAACGGACGGTTCAAGCTATGTTCTTTCAGCAAACGGCGGTGTACAGAGTGTTCATCCAGCGACGTCTACTACCTACACAGCCGTAGCGACTGGAACCGGGGGCACGGCTTCGGCAACCGCAACCGTGACAGTAATGGCCGCGCCTGTTCCGGTTGTCGCGATAACGGCAAATCCAACTTTGATCCTCCCTGGAGGTTCCTCAAGTCTAACTGTTACGGCCAGTAGCTCTGCTCAGGTTGCAGTAACAGGAACGGACGGTTCGAGCTATGCTCTTTCAACAAGCGGCGGTGTACAGAGTGTTCATCCAGCGACGTCTACAACTTACACAGCCGTAGCGACAGGAACCGGGGGCACGGCATCGGCAATCGCAATCGTGACAGTAATGGCCGCACCTGTTCCGGTTGTCGCGATAACGGCAAATCCAACTTCGATTCTGTCCGGAGGTTCGTCAGGTATCACGGTTACCGCGACCAATGCTACCCAGGTTACAGTGACAGGAACAGACGGTTCGAGCTTTGCTCTTCCATCGGGTGGTGGTATGCAGAGCGTGAGTCCAGCAGTGACAACTACCTACACAGCAACCGCGACCGGAGCGGGCGGCGCTGTCTCCGCCACTGCTGTTCTGACGGTGGCCCCCATTCCAGCGCCAATTGTGAAAATATCTGGTACACCAATTGCGATACAAGCAGGCAGTTCTTCCATCCTGGTTGTAACCGCATCGGGCGCGACACAGGTTAAACTTACAGGTTCGGATGGAAGTTCCTACACACTGCTGGCAAGTGGTGGAACGCAGGGGGTTACCCCTTCCGTAACGACGATGTACACTGCCGTCGCCACCGGCGTGGGCGGCACATCCACGGCGGGCATAACCGTAACAGTCATCCCTAATCCGCCTCCAACAGTGTCCATCGCTGCCAACCCAGTTGCGGTCTTTGCGGGCAGTTCTTCCACATTAACCGTCAATGCGGTGAATGCGACTCAGGTGACAATAACCGGAACAGATGGTACGTCCTATTCCCTCCAATCCAGCGGCGGCACCCAGACAGTGTCACCAGCTACGACCACCACCTATACGGCTATGGCAGTGGGCAATGGTGGAAGGGCTTCATCGACTGCAACCCTGACTGTAACTCCCAATCCCATTCCGACCGTGACCCTCACGGCTAACCCGGTGTCGATTATCTCCGACAACGCATCGATACTGACTGTTACAGCCACAAATGCAACACAGGTTATAGTCACGGGTACGGACAAGAGTACCTACAGCCTGACTACAAGTGGCGGCACGCAGTCGGTAAGCCCCGCCGCAACCGTTACCTATACTGCCACTGCGACGGGTCCGGGAGGAGGAGTTACAGCGAGTGCGACGGTTGCGGTGACTCCCGCTGGCACGATCCTGTCTATCGATCACGTCGTCTTCATGCTCCAGGAAAACCATACATTTGATAATTATTTTGGAATGCTCAATCCCTATCGAAAACTCAACGGCATGAACATCGGGGATGATGGGAAGGACTACGAAGTCGATGGGATCGACGATAAACTCGCCACTA
>JAJZFR010000242.1 GCA_021805265.1 Acidobacteriota bacterium
CTTCGCCAGTTGAAGCGCAACGCGGAGCGTTTCCTTGGCGCGCCCGTGAAGAAAGCGGTCATCACCGTGCCCGCCTACTTCAACGACGCCCAGCGCCAGGCCACGCGCGACGCCGGGCGCATGGCGGGCCTCGATGTCCTCCGCCTGGTCAACGAACCGACCGCGGCCGCGCTCGCCTACGGACTGGACAAAATCGACCAGGCGGACCGCGCCACGGAAGGCGCGCCACCGCCCTCGACTGTGGCCGTTTACGACCTGGGCGGCGGCACCTTTGACGTCTCCATCCTCAAGCTCAACGACGGCATTTTCGAGGTGGTCGCGACCAACGGAGACACTCACCTGGGCGGCGACGACATTGACAATCTGCTGCTGGTGGTCGCGCTCGACGAGATACGTAACGACCACGGCATCGACCTTCGCCAGCAGCCCGACGCCATCCAGGCGCTGCGCAAGGCAGTCATCGAAGCCAAGATCACGCTCTCTGCCGAACCAATCGCCCGGCTCGACATCGAGCTGCCTGCTGGCGGACGATACCAGCGCGAGATTCCCCGCGAGGTCTACGAGCAGCTCATCCAGCCCGTGCTCGAACGAACCGCTGGCCCAACGCGCCAGGCTCTGGCCGACGCTGGCATGAAGCCCGACCAGATCGACGAGGTCGTGCTCGTCGGCGGCTCGACGCGCATCCCTGCCGTTCGCCGTCTGGTCGATGATCTCTTCCAGCTTGCGCCGCGAGGCAAGCGACCCCACACCGGTCTGAACCCGGACGAAGTGGTGGCTCTGGGAGCGGCAGTTCAGGCGAGCATTCTGGCTGGCTCCTCGACAGCCACGGACCAGATGCTGCTGCTCGATGTGACCCCGCTTTCGCTGGGCATTGAGGCGCTTGGCGGCGTGGTGGCCCGCGTACTCCAGCGCAACTCGACAATTCCCGCCTCGGCCACGGAACACTTCACCACTGGCGTCGATGGCCAGACCAACGTGGCCATTCACGTCCTCCAGGGCGAGCGCGAACTGGCCAAGGACTGCCGTTCGCTGGCCCGCTTTGACCTGAAAGGCATTCCGCCCATGCCCGCTGGCCTGCCCCGCATCGAGGTCAGGTTCCTGATCGATGCCAACGGCATCCTCCAGGTCTCGGCACGCGAGCAGCGCTCCGGTACCGAAGCTCAGATCGAGGTCAGGCCCACCTACGGCCTGACCGACGAACAGGTCGAGAGCATGATCCTCGACTCCTTTGACAACGCCGAGTCCGACTTTACCGAGCGCCAGATCATCGAGGCCCGCCTCGATGCCGATACCATCCTGGCCGCCGTCGCCAAAGCACCGGAAAACCCCGCCTGGAGCCTGTTGACCGCCAGGGAAATTGCCTCGATTGACGCCGCTCGCGACCACCTGATCGTCGTTCAGCCGGGCAACGACCTCGAGGCTATCCGTCAGGCCACAGCGAACCTCGACAAAGCCACCCATCGCTTCGCCGAACTCATGATGGACCAGGCCGTCTCCTCGGCCATGCGCGGCAAAACCATGCAGGCCGCCAGCCACGACCTCGGCAATGCAACCTCGGAAACCGCAATCCATGCTCCGCATCAGTTCGCTCCTGCGGAGTTTGAGTAACCTCTCGCCGCGAATCCTCGCTCAATGAGAAACTGATAGCTGGCAGCGAGCAGCAAATACAGAATCGAGACACGACCATGACTGAAAACAAAATCATCCCCGCCGACAAGCTGGTTCGCGTCACCTTCCAGCCCGAGGGCAAAACCGTCGAATTCGAGTTTGGCACACTGCCCTATGATCACCACGGCAAGCCCATGTCTTTCCTCGACGTTGCCGAGAACTTTGACATCTTCCTCGATCACGCCTGCGGCGGGGCATGCGCCTGCACCACCTGTCACCTTTGGATCAAAGCCGGAGACCCAGGCATCAGCGAAGCCGACGACGACGAGATTGACCGCCTCGACATGGCCGCCGACCAGCAGCTCAACAGCCGCCTGGGCTGCCAGGCCGTCATCACGCGCCCCGGCAGTTACGTCGTTGAAATTCCCAGGTGGAACCGCAACTACGTCTCCGAGGGCAAGCCGCTCACCCTCGCCGAAGGCAAGTGACCCAACGTACCTGCTTACTTGAGGAGTCTGAATTATGCCCCGCGAAATCCTCTGGACCGACGCCGAAGAGATCGGCATTCAGCTTCAGGAAAACTTTCCCGACCTCGATCCGCTGACTGTTCGGTTCACTGACCTGCATCGCCACGTCCTCGAGCTTCCTGGCTTTGCCGACGACCCCGCCAAGTCCAACGAATCGCGCCTCGAAGCCATTCAGATGGCCTGGCATGAAGAGTACAAAGACGCGCAGGGATAAACGTCGTCACGCGGTGAACGGGCAGGAAAGCGCTCTGACTTATGCCTCGCCCCGGTCACGGTTGCGATGCTCACTCCATCCGAATGCGTTCTCGATCAGCCGTACCGCAACCGGCTCGCCTGGCAGCATGGAAACCGTTGCAATATCGAACCGCGTCTGGCGAGGGTGCTGCTTTTCCGGAACCAGGAGTAGATATTGCGCAGCCAGCCCCCGCAGCACTCGCCGCTTGGTCTCGTCCACAGCCAACTCTGCGGGAGCCATATTCGTGCCTGTGCGCGTCTTCACCTCGATGAAACACAGCACCTCGTCGCGCCACGCCACCAGGTCCAGATCGCCTCGCAAAGTGGTCTCATTCCAGCGTTCGGCAACCACCGTGTAGCCTGCGCCCATCAAATGCCACCGAACAAGCTCTTCGCCGCGCTCCCCAACCTCGAGGTGCGCAGCCTGCCTGGGTCGCTGGCCGGACTTTACCGCCAGCCAATCCAGCGCGACGCAAGCGCGCCGTACCGCTTCGACCGACAGTCTGCCAATACGCATGACTCAAAGCATACCCTGCTTCATTCCGGTGAAATGTTGGACACGGCATTTTTTGGACGACAGGGTCCTGTCCGAAGACCCGGCAGGGTTGCTCTGATAAAACTGGCTTTGTTCCTGCATGAGCGAAGCCTGTTCGCGCAATACACACGGGCTAATCCCATGTCCGATGCCTATCGGGAAGTCGGGTGATCGTGGATCAGGCGATCCAGTTCCGAGCCAGCCAGTAGAAATGCCCCCACTCCGTAGACATAGCTGGAAGCAGGTTGAAAATCTCCCGGTGCAGCACCAATGGGCTGAATGCACCCCAGTCTGCCATCGACATAGATATGCGACACCAGACCTTTCCAGCCAAGTTGAACGACCGGGAGATAGGTGGCGCGATCCAGAATCCCTCGACGGATGCCCCATGCCAGCGAGTATATAAAAAAGGCCGAGCCGGAAACCTCGGGCAGTGGGTAAGCGCTGGCGTCAAGCAGACCGGGACGCCAAAGACCGTCCGCTCCCTGCAAAGATGCCACGCGCGCAGCCATCTGACGATATTGTTCGATGTAGCGATTTCGCGTCGGGTAGTTTTCAGGCATCGACGCCAGTACGCGCACCAGGCCCGCCATGACCCAGCCATTACCCCGAGACCAGAAGAGCTTTTTCCCATTGGACTCATGCTTTTGCAGATAGCTGGCGTCGCGGAAGTACAAGTGTTCCTGCGGATCGTAAAGTAGCTTTGATGTGATCCACCACTCGTGATCCATGTAGTCCAGATAGGAAAGCTGCCCGGTAACCGAGGATAGACGCGCCCACACCGGCGGAGCCATGAACAGGGAATCGCACCACCACCAGACAGGCTTTTGAGGATCGTCTGGCAGCTTCATCAACGCGTCGAACTGCTGGCGCGTAGGATTCATCATGCGCTGTTGACGGTAGTGCCGATATAAGTCCAGATAGGTTTGCCCAATGGCCTGATCGTCGGCGTGTGCCACACGAGGGCCAAGTTTCCAGTCGAACGTATTTCCAGTTTGCAGCATCGCCGCCAGATACCTGGAATCGTGCAGTGCCAATGAGGCGTCCATATAGCCCGCATACAGCGCGGAGAATGTCCAGTCCTGACTGGAGTAGGGTTGTGATCGCGCCAGTTCCCAGTCTCCCACTTTGCGCAGGGCAATGTGAATGGCTTGGGAAGTGAGCGCAGGGGAGAGCCTCGCGAGTGGCAGAGTATGGGCTGGAGTATCTCCGACGCCGAGGTCCGTGCTGAGCGCGGAGGCGTTGAGATTCCAGGTTGGAATGCCCTGGCTGTCAGCAACCAGGGTCAACAATAAAAACGTCGCGATCCCCATCCACAAACTTTTTTTGCCCATGTCGGATTCTCCAACCTGAGTTACTCGCTACGTTATCGTATGCGGAACCGAGGAGGATGGGAATGGCTGCACCGCTGGCAAGACAACTCACGTTACAGTATGAAAGGAAGTTGCGCGTAAAGGGTTTGACTGAACGTCGCGAGATATTGTCTCGCCTTCCAGAGAGCTACTGCGCAGAGCTTCCTTAAGAGACAACGGAATCCGCATCAACACGGATGGCCGCAGCCGCCAGCGCGACAACCTATTGAAACTTCACGCTTAGCGCGTTGCGGTTGCGGCGAACTTCTTCACCATCGTCAGGAGCAGTCTTCGGTCGCTTTCGTTCAGGTTGGTTGAATAGCGACGTATCTGGCTGAGGAAACGAATCTCCTCGTCGCTCAGTTTCTGCCCGCTCGCCTGCAACGAGAGAGGCTCGTCCAGAAAGAAGTGAGAGACCGGAATATCGAGCGCGGTTGCGATCTTGGCCAAGGTATCCAGGGAAGGCACGGTGTGTCCGTTTTCTACTCGCGAAAGGTAGCAGCGCAACAGACCCGTCTTCTTTTCGATGTCGCCCTGAGACATCCCTTTTTCCTGTCGAAAGGCGCGAATGGTTGTCCCGATCTTCATCATTTCCGTCCTCTTTCTGCACACATTTCGCGCACTCGTCCAGGCGTCACGAACGGTGTCCATGAACCGTGTCACGGATACTTGAGTTGAGCGATGGCCAGCGTCCCGGATGCTGTTGATTCAAGAGTTAACATGCGGCAGCAGTCAAGGCAAGCAAATTCACACGGAAAGGAACATTCCTTGCAATCGTTGGTACCGTCCGGCGCGCGTGGAACCGAGTGGCCGTAAACCTTGGCGAGCGGGATTGCGTCTGTAGCAGCAAGAGATCGCGTTTTGGCAGCGGAGAGGATTCCGAACCCCAAGGGGCCAGGAAGCTGTCGGGGAAGGCTGTGCCGGGAAAGATGCAACGCTCGCCAAAACTCGGACGAGGAAGACGGTGTTCGATTCGCTCGAGCATTTTCTGTGGGCTGATGGCAGGAGCGGCGCTTATTGCGTCTTCCGCCCAGCAACCGGCCCCGGAACAAGCCCAGCAACCGGCCCCGACGAGGCTGGCCGCTTCCCAGCCCGCAACCCAGGCCAGCGGGGTGGGCGGTCTGGTGCATGGCAGGGTCGTCTCGGGCAGGATTCCGCTGCCCGGAGTGGCGATCACCGCGACCAACACCCTTACGGGCAAGCGCTACGCCACCACCTCCGACGCGACGGGCGCCTGGAGTATGCGCATTCCGCTGGACGGGCGCTACGTTCTGCGCAGCGAGTTTACCGCCTTCGCATCGGTCACTCACGAGGCGCTGCTGAAGGGCGCGAGCCGCGACGTGGCTCTCGATTTCGATCTGCCGCTAGCCTCGCGCCAGGCCGCGCAGGATGGGGACTCTGGCGACGCTTCCGCGGGAGTTTCTGGCGATGTGGCTGGCCGCGCGGCCCAGGCCATGCGACGGTTAAGCTCGGGCGCGGAGAGTCTGAGCCTGATGCGCTCGCTGGGCCAGGATACCGACGCCGCTGCGGGCGGAGCAACCGCTGCCGGAGCCGCGCTGCCCGGCGCAGCCGCGAGCGACGCGGCAGGAGCGGATTCGGTGGCCATCAACGGACAATCCGGCTC
>JAJZFR010000096.1 GCA_021805265.1 Acidobacteriota bacterium
TCCACAAACTGTGCCAAACTCTCCTGCGAAAACCTCGAAGTTGTCATATAAACAACCTCAGGCATACACCCGATCCCTCAAAGTACCTTCAATGGTGCAATCGATTCTCAAATGCGTTTGCCCTGGGGCAGCGGTGGGTTCTTGTTGTGTTTGGAACTGGATATGTATAGCCAGGATGAGAGGAAACAAACTTTCGTACCCAGCGCGTCTGAGAATTTACTCATTCCGCTATCCAGACAAGCAGGCAGCGGTCGATAGAGGATGCAGAGCGGTGTCGGCGAGTCTGCCGTAATCGAAGACGCCGATCAGGGGTTCAGGGAGGGAAGATCATGAACCTGCAAAGGGTTTGGTGTCGCGGAAACATAACTCGACTGCAAGGGAAAATCGGCGGGTCGATACTCTTTGCAATTGTGTCCGGTTTTGTATTCCTGAGTTGTGACCAGGGTGCGCGTGCCGCCACCGCGATCTCTTCCAATCCAGGTTTGCCGGCCAGTGCGGTGGCCGAAGACAGCAGCCATTCGGGTGCTGGCGACGGCGGTGCAGTTTTCGAGCGCGCCGGCAGTTATCGGGTTACCTTTCATCTGGCCATCCTGTCGACTTTGCCCGCGAATGCATCGGTGGTGTGCAAGGTTGGGGTCACACCGCTGGCGGCTGGCGGCACGGGTGGGATGGTGGCGGGATTGCCGGTCGAGTCGGCCTCGTCAATGGCGGTTTTTTCGGGAAATTCAGCGACGTGCGTGGTGCGGATACCGTTTGCCTGGACACTGCCGGGCGGTTCGGATGGGGTAACGCTGAGCTACGAAGTGGACGCCTACGGCGGAGCGGTCGGGATGTCCGTGCCAGTGCGTTCGAGTGTGCAGCCAGCCATGCGAGAACCGATGCCGCCAAGCGGCGCAGAGCGCGGAATCGATCTTCCTCTTGCCTTTTGAACGGGGGTGGCGAGGGCCGAGAGTTGGGCGAGCGGATTGGGGCGGATATGGTATCTTTTAGTTTCAGTCCATGATCTTTTCCCGCGAATATATCGGCTATCTGGCGCGTCGCACAGTGAAGCATCTGAGCGAAGCAAAGATGATCCACAGCTCACAGGTTCCACTCGTCGAAGAGCGAGTGACCCAGGCGATGATCGAGGAATTGTCGCTCGAAGATCGCATCAACGAAGAGGTGCGGGTGATTCTCGAGGCCTATCAGCAGGAGATGCTGAAGTCCGGCGCTCAGTATGCGGAGATGTTCAAGAAGGTGAAGGCGGAGTTGACGCGGAAGTACAAGGCTGTGCTATGAGAATCTCACGAGACAAGTTGAACAAGCTGGCCCACACGGTGGCCGATACCCTGGCCGAGATTGCTCAGGTGGATTTTCTGGAGGATCGGAACACGATTCGCCAGGAAGCGCGGAAGATGCTCGATCAGTTGCTGGTGGAAGAGACAAAGATCGATCAGGCTGCGCGGCTGAAGATCAGTTCCCAGCGCAAGATCATCCAGGAAGGCACCCAGGAGTGGGATATTCTCTACCGGAAATACTATAACGACGAGGTTCGTCGGCTGGGCATCTGAAGCACGGCTTCTGAAGGTTTTTGAAAAGGTAAAAGCGGCGGGGCGCAATCTCAGGATCGCGCCCCGCCGCTTTTATGAGGAATATCCCGCAGATACCGGGATCAGAGTATGCCTACCGCGCTCAAGGCGATGACACCGAAGGCAAGCTGACCGATGATCTGGGTGAAGTCAAGCACGGTACGCAGAGCCGTTGGCCGGAGGGTTTTTTCGGGAACCACAACGGTGTCTCCGGGGTAGATACGCAGGCTGTTGAACTCG
This sequence comes from Acidobacteriota bacterium, assembly GCA_021805265.1. GTDB lineage: Bacteria > Acidobacteriota > Terriglobia > Terriglobales > Acidobacteriaceae > Acidicapsa. The sequence goes on from JAJZFR010000096.1 coordinate 1,809, forward strand.
TTTCCCCAAAGCCCTTTGACTGCGCTGCGGGCAACCACGGAGCCGCTGGCTCGGATGACAAAGGCATGGCCGCCGTCAGCGTTCTGATTCGGGCCGCCCGCCAGCTTCAGATAGCTGCCGACGCGACGTTGTCTGGCAAAGAGGAATGAATTTTCGTCATACACTGCGCCAACCACGTTGATGTTGGAGGGTCGCGACGGAACGATGAAGCGGTCGCCGTCTTCCATGGGGATGTCCGGAATGGTGGCGATACCTTTGCTGTCCGGCTGGAATTCGAGTACGACGCGGCCGGTTGCGCGGATCTGACGGAGACTTGCAATGAGCTGCTGTTCGCTGTTTTGAGAGGCCGCAGCAGTGGCCTGATCCTGCGCCGAGGCGGCGGCGGAGGAAGAGATGGCAAGATTTCCGCGCATAATCTGCATGCTCAACTGCTGGACGTATTCGTCGATGCGAGCCTGTTGCACGATGCGTGCGGATTGACGGGTAAACTGCGAGCCGTAGAGATAGGCGTTGGGCGTAAGACCGCCCGCGCGCTGGACAAGCTGTCGCAGCGTTTCGCCGGGCTGAACCGTGTAGGTACCGGCGTGGACGACTTCGCCATCCAGCTTGACCAGCTTGGTCTGCTCGGCGATGGGGACGCGAACATCCGCCTCGGAGAAGACGGTGACAACGTCGTTGGATTGCAGCTCGAGATTCTGCGATTCATCGTGCTGAAGGACCAGTTTCCCCAGGTCGAAGGGAACCAGCACGGTCTTGAGCGTTTTTGTATCAAGCCTCTCGATGACGGCATAGTTCCAGTCAATCTCCGGTGCCAGGATGCGCACTTCGGTTCTCTGCTGGCCGACAAGCGAACGCCCCGTAGGCATGGTCTGAGCCTCGGCGAGGGAGATATTACCAGAACGCTGGTCGGCGCTTGCGATGCCCCCGTTCTGTTGTGCGGCGGCAAAGCCGCCTTGCATGGCAAGCTGTTGAACGGACGGCTGACCGGCCGGTAGCTGAGAGGCTGGAGGCAGGGCTTGTGTCGGGTCCTGGAGCTGCTGATCGGCATAAGGCTGCTGCTGTGCCTGCGATACTGCGCTGTTGCCGGACTGCTGCTGTTCAGCTTGCAGCTCAGAGGTGGTCATCGTCTCTGACCGAGATCGACGCAGCGTGACCGCGTAGCCGTCGCGGGGCTGATGCATCTGTGCGAAGCCGGGGACTGGCTCGAACTCCGGCGTTGGCAGCCCGAGGCGGGCGCGCGCCCACCAGTAATTCTGTGTGATGAGCGAGTCCTTGTCCGGGATCAGATCGCTGATGCGCATGCCCGGATGCCAGGCGAAGCGGCCTGGGTTGGCTACATTGCCGCGCAGGATCACCGTCTTCTGGTATGCCGGAGCGATGGAATACAGTCGAACCAGGTCTCCACTGGCCAGGGGAGTGGCCATTCCGGCAGGGTTGTAATCGACCTCCATGGCGCGGCGAAGTTTGTGGTCATCGATACGCTCGATGGAGATACGGCTCTCCGCAGCAACGGAGGATGCTCCACCCGCGTCGGCTAGAAGATCGGCCACCGTCTCTCCGCTGCGTAGTTCATAGATGGCCGGATCGACCACGCTTCCGGTAATGGCCGCCTCGGGGCCTAGCGAAGCGATGTAAATGACATCGCCGGGCTGCAATTTTTCATCTTTGGATTTATCGCCGTGGATCAGCAGAGCATAGAGATCGAAGTCGGTGACGACCTTGCCGTTGCGGCGCAATTCGATGTGTCGCAGCGAGCCTTCGACCGATGGGCCGCCGCTCGAGAAGATAGCGTCCACCAGAGTGCTGAGTGAACTGATGGTGTAGACGCCTGGGCGGCGCGCCTGGCCAGCGACGTAGACCTGGATCGAGTGAATCTGGCCGATGTCAACATTCAGATCGAAGTTCTTGTAGACCCGTGAAACTGCCTCCCGAAGATGACTGTCCAACTCGGCAAAGGTCAGTCCGGCTACGTGAACCGCCCCGATCTGAGGGATATAAATGTTGCCAGTGCGATCGACGCGGAGATTGGATTGGAAGTCGATCTGGCCCCAGACGCGAATGCGAAGCACATCCTCGGGACCGATCACAAAATCAGCGGGCACCGGTGCCGTGTCCAGCGGAGCAAAGGTGGCTGGCACGTTGCGAAAGAGATTCGCTCCGTAGACGGGCAGTACCTGCCCAGTCGTAGAGGCGATGAACTTCTGAAACTCGGTGAGTGGCTCCGGCATCAGCGGCATTCGTTGCTGCGTCTGGGGGCGCTGCTGCTGGGCCGTGGTGCTGGTGTCGTTGTAGACCGTGCTGGGCGCGAATGCGGGAGAAGTGGGATTCGTGCCCGGATAGCCATTCCCAGGTTGCTGCCCGAGCTGGGGTGACTGGGAGTAGTTGCCAGGAGTATTCGTGTTCTGGTTCGCGCACTGCGCGGTGAGCGATTGCTGCGGGTCTGAGCAATTGAGCGTGGACTGGCCGTAGGCATTGGTGCCGCTTCCCGTATCCATGCCGGAAGGCTGCGTGGATTGAGCTGTGGAGTAGGAAGAGAGCGTTGCAGCGAGCAGAAGCAGTATTCCGGAAAGCAGCGAAAACGTCGCGGATCGCGAGGCGAAGACAGGCTCTAACCTCGAGTTTTTAGATTGCCCGGAACGCTTGTGCTTCCAACTGCATGGGAGAAAATTCATAAGCAGAGTCTAGCACGTGCCGAAGCTATAGAAACGGCGTTCGGGCAGGCCCCGGAGGGGAATGGCTCGACGCGGAAACATCGGACGTACAACTCCTTATCGGGGAAATACATTTGTGGACTTTGGATAAGATTCCTGGCGCATTTCTCCCGACGATGGGATATGTATGGAGAGAACACTCTTACCCACCCATGAAACGGAGTTCTCTTTGAGCCAGTACGACCCGACTCTATCCAATGCTGACCTTGCCCCGACGACGCGTGAACAACGCACCTGGGGCATGTACAACTACATTGCGCTGTGGTTTTCGATGTCCATGGAGATCACCACTTATCAGCTTGCCTCTTCGCTGATTGCTCGGGGCATGGATTGGAAGCAGGCCGTCGGAACGGTGCTGCTGGGCAACCTGATCGTGCTCGTTCCTATGCTGCTCAACGCGCATGCCGGAGCCAAATACGGGATTCCGTTTCCGGTGTTTATTCGCGCGCCGTTCGGGGTTCGCGGGGCCAATCTTCCGGCGCTGATGCGCGCCGTGGTGGCCTGCGGGTGGTTCGGGATTCAGTCCTGGATCGGCGGCTCGGCGATCCACTCGATGCTGGTCATTCTCAGCCCCCAAATCGAGCGAGTGGATTGGTCGCTCGCGGCCTGCTTTCTGGGCTTCTGGCTGCTCAACATGATCGTGGTCTGGCGCGGTGTCGAATCGATCCGATTCCTGCAGGGCTTCGGAGCGCCGTTCATGTTCGTGATGGCTGCGACGCTGCTCATCTGGGTGCGAGTGAAGGCGGGAAGTTTCGGCGCGATGCTCAATACCCCGAGCCGCTTTCACTCGGTGCATGAGTTTCTTCCGGTCTTCGTTCCGGCGCTCACGGCGATGGTCGGCTACTGGGCAACGCTGGCGCTGAATATTCCGGACTTCACGCGCTACTCGAAGTCGCAGGGAGCGCAGATGATTGGCCAGGGATTCGGGCTGCCCGTGGCCATGACGCTGTACACGTTCGTGGGCATCGCGGTCACTTCGGCTTCGGTGGTGCTGTTTGGCGAGCCGATCTGGAATCCCATCACTCTGCTGGGGCGTTTTCACCAGCCCGTCGTCGCCTTCTTTGCGCTGATCGCAATCCTCGTAGCTACGCTCAACGTGAATATCGGCGCCAATGTGGTTTCGCCGTCGAATGATTTCTCGAATCTCTACCCGCGGCGGATCAGCTATCGCACCGGCGGCATGATTACCGGCATCCTTGGCCTCGCCATGCAGCCCTGGAAGCTGATGGCGACGCCGGAGAAGTATTTCGGGTGGCTGACGGCCTACGCCGGTCTGCTGGGGCCGGTTGCGGGCATCATGGTGGCGGATTATTTTTTCATTCGGCATACGCGACTCGATGTGAACTCGCTCTATCGCT
>JAJZFR010000265.1 GCA_021805265.1 Acidobacteriota bacterium
GATGGCTTCAGGCATGGTGGAGACTCCTGTGCGCGGGGCGTGCGAAAAGCGCTCGCAATAACAATAGCCGAGCGGGGGTGCAATAGGGAAGATTTGTGTGCATACGAGTTTGAGGCGATCAACGGAGATATGTCCATACTCAGTTCCAGGCGGGAGCGTCTCTCGATAGCTTTGGTGACGTGTCCTTTGCCGAGTACGCTTTGTGGGGCTGTATGGAACCGTGAAAAAGAAGTGTAGGCTTGGCGGAATGAGCATGAGAGTCGCAACGGGAGACGAGAAGAGCGAGCGGAAGGTCAGCAGTCCATCGCGCGAGCGGCACGCGCTGGGTGTGCTTTGCGGGCTTGCGGCGGGCGCGTGGCTGGGGGGAGCCGAGGCACCGATCAAAGTTGTTACGGGGTCAATGAGTCCGTTTGCGGTTTCGCTGTGCATGGTGGCCGGGGTGTTTGTTGCGCGGTGGACGTTTCCGACGCTGCTGCGGGGGACGGGGTCGATCTTCGGCGATCTACGGGCGCAGCCGCACCTGATGGTGTGGGCGGTGCTGGCCGGAGCGCTTTGGGCGGTGGCGAATACGCTGACGGTGTTTGCCATACGGGATGTTGGGCTGGGGGTGGCATTTCCGCTGTGGAACGCGAACTGCCTGATTGGGCTGCTGTGGGGGGTGGTGCTTTTTCGCGAGCTGCGCGGGGCGAGCCTGGGCAATCGGCTGAAGGTTGGTGGCGGGGCGGTGGGGATTGTGGCGTCGGCGATGGTGCTGGGGCTGAGCCTGATGCCGGATCATGGCGGAGCCTCGGCGACGGGGCATGCCTTGGCGGGAATTGTGGCGGCGCTGGGGGCCAGCCTGCTGTGGGGCACGATGTATGTGCCGTATCGCAAGGCTTACCTGAGCGGGATGAATCCGCTGTCGTTCGTGACGGTGTTTACGGTGGGCGAGCTGGGGACGATGACGGTGCTGGCGGTTACGCTGGGTGGCGGCGGTCATGCGCTGGGGCGGGAGCTGGGATCGAATCGCGGGAGCCTGTTCTGGCTGTTTGTGGGCGGGTTCTGCTGGGTGATTGGGGATATTTTTCAGCAGTATGCGACGAAATTCATTGGTATCGGTCGGGGGATTCCGCTGTCGAATACGAATCAGCTTTGGGGGCTTGGTTGGGGGGCGCTGGTGTTTGGCGAGCTGGCCGGGGTGAGCCGAGCGCACGTTTGGCAGGTGGTGGGCGGCTCGGTGGCGATGGCGCTGAGCGCGCTGGCGATCAGTACGGCCGCGGCCGGGGAAGGCGAAGAGCGCGAGACTGAGGCAGCGATGCTGCGCGAGAGCCGGCACTACGGCCTGGAGCGCGAGGTGGGCGGCGCGGGAGACGATACGCGCGATCCTCCGGGAGCGAGGGATGCGCAGGGCGGACGGGTGCATGCCGGTCGGGATGGGTTGATTGTGATTTTGGCGGTGGGGATATTTCTTACGCTTGGCTGGTTTGCCGCGCGGCCCGGAGTGCTGTTTCACGGGGGCTGGGCGCTGGGGCTATCGGCGGTCAGCGTGGCGATGTCGATGGGGGTGGGCTGGCGGCTATGGAGCCAGACGGGATTCAGCGAGAGTTCCGGAGCGGGGAAACGGCTACCGGGGGAGACGAAGGAAACCCGCGTCTCAAAAGCGAGACACGGGGCACCCAGGTTATCGTTTGCGATGGATCGAGATGAGGATACAGGAGAGGCTCAGGGTACGGAGATTCGAGCGGTCCGATCTGGCTTTCGGGCGATGGCGGGATCGATTCTTCGGGATGTACAGTTCTGGATTCCGGCGAGTGTTCTGGGGCTTGGGATTCTGATGCTGGCGCTGATTCGGGGCTGATTCAGGGCTGATTCGGGGTTGATTCAGGGTTGATGCTGGAGCTGATTCGGGGTTGATTCGGGGCGGAGATCAGGGGCGGAGATCAGGGGTGAGTGGCGGAATCCGGCCTGCGCCAGAGCTGGCTGACGAGGAGGCCGCGTAGGTGGTGCTGTTCGGCTTCGAGTTGCCATCCCGCTGCCGCGAGGGCGGCGGCGTAATCAGGGAGCCGCTGCGGGCCGAGATGGGTCAGGAGACGAAAGGCGCGATAGAGCAGCGCGATGAGTGGGCGGGCCAGGGCTTGCATCCAGCCGGAGTCGGGAATGGCGAATTCGGAGACGAGCCAGAGGGCGTGGGGCGCGGAGGCGCTGGCGAGTTGGCGAGCGAGCGCGGCAACCTCGGGGGTGGTGAGGCAGTCGAGGAAGAAGTGGGTGACGATGAGGTCAGGGGGATTTTGCCGATCTTCTGGCCGCCAATGGCGCAGGTCGGCCTGTTCGGTGGTGAGCCTGTCAGCGAATCGACGAGCGCGCCGGCGCAAGGCGGCCAGCATGGCGGCGCTGCCGTCGATGGCGTGAACGCGCAGGGCGGGCGCACGGGCGAGGAGGCGCGCGGTGAAGCGTCCGTCGCCATCGCCGAGAACGAGAGCGCGAGTGTGCTGGGCGGCAGCGGCGAGGAAACAAAAGCGGCAGCGCTCGAGACAGGGGCCAAAGCTCGAGTACTCCATCCAGCGATAGATGCGGGCGAGGCGGTCGAAGTCGGGTGGGTGGTTTTCCGGGGAAGCTGCCGGACGGGCACCCTCGGTCGCAGCGGCAGGCGGACGGGGAGGCAAGGCCGCACAGGTTGAGCAGGTTGAGCGAGCAGGAGGATTGCGAGGTTCGGTCAGAGCAGTTTCACAGTTTCTATGCCCGAGCCAAAATTGCGAGGTGCAGCTTTTCTTAAGGAAAAGCTGCGCGAAGATACCCTCCCGCTGGGTAAACCTACTGTGAAACTGCTTTAACGCCACGCCAGACTCAGGAGGAGCGGGAAGAGCGGGGTTAGGAGTACGAAATCGGCGGCGGCGCGGAGGGTGAGCGCGCTGAGGGATACGGATTTTCGCTCGGCCAGGCGGTCCAGCCCGGCGAGGAGCGCTGCGCTGGCGGCCACGCAGGCGAGGAGGGCCGCAGGGCGCGGCGCAGCGCGGGAAACGGCAAGAATGGCGGCGAGGAGGGAGCTGGCGGCGAGGAGCGCGGCGAGCCATCCTCCCGCAGCGGCTCGCGCATCCCAGCGCTCGATGAGCCAGCAGTTGAGCCAGGCGAGGAGGAAGCAGGCGGCCATGGGCGCGAGCATCTGCGCGGTTCCGGCGCGGGTTCGAGCCAGAGTGGGCGCGGCGCAGACCAGGGTAAAGAGCAGCCCGACCATGGCCTCCTTGGAGAGGCGAAGCCACCAGCGGCGGGGTCCGCCGGCCAGGCGCGACATGTGTCCGCTGTGAACGGCGACAAAGTACGCTGCTGCCGCGAGGGCCAGGACGGCGTTTCGCTGGCGGACGGACGGGGCCATATCGGCGAAGACCAGCCTGACGGCAATGGTCATGGCGGCGACCGCGACGGGGAGGAATATCCAGCGGTAGCGCCAGTGGAAGTAGTGTCGTTCGCGGAGGGGGGTGGTGGCGCGCCAGGCGTCGAGCAGGCGGTCGGCGATGTAAATGGCCCAGGTGCCGAGTCCGAGGGCAACGGGAATCCATAGGGGTAGCCTGACACTGGCGGCCCAGGCAAAGCCGAGCGCCCAGCAGACGGCGGCAGTGGGAGCGTCGAGGCTGGTGAGGTGCCAGAGGCCGAGCAGGCTTATCCATGGCGACAGCGAGGCCGACCTCGAGTGCGGGGTGGGGAGCGAAGCCGGTTTCGAGGGCTTTGGCGATTGCGGATTTTTGACCGGTGGAAGCGGCGGCACAGAATGATTGTAAAGCGGCTGGCGATGCGGAGTGAGCGAATGGGATCATTTCGCGACCCGGCGCGACGAAACGAAAATGCACTAAGATAAGGCGATGAACGAGTTCAGCCGAATCAAGCGACTGCCCCCCTACGTCTTCAACATTACCGGCGAGATGAAGGTCTCTGCGCGACGGCGCGGCGAGGACATTATCGACTTTGGGATGGGCAACCCAGATGGGGCGACGCCGAAGCACATTGTGGACAAGATGATCGAGGCGGCGCAGAAGCCGGTTACGCATCGCTACTCGGTGTCGAAGGGGATTCCGCGGCTGCGGCGGGCGATCACGAACTGGTACAAGTCGCGCTACGATGTTGACCTCGATGCGGACAAGGAAGCGATCGTAACGATCGGGTCGAAGGAGGGGATCTCGCACTTGTGTCTGGCGATTCTGGACTCGAACGACACGGTCATTGTGCCCAACCCGAGCTATCCGATTCACATTTACGGGCCGGCCATCGCCGGGGCTCACGTGGTGAGTGTGCCGGTTCACAATCAGGAGCAGTTCCTTGCGGAGCTGGAGAACCTGATCCCGCGGATGATGCCGCGACCGAAGGCGCTGATCGTGAATTTTCCCTCGAACCCGACGACGGAGTGTGTGGAGCTGCCGTTTCTGGCGCGGCTGGTGGAGCTGGCGCGCGAGTATGGCTTTTACCTGATCCACGATCTGGCGTATGCGGACATTGCGTTTGACGGGTATCGCCCGCCGAGCGTGATGCAGGTTCCGGGCGCGAAGGAAGTTGCGGTGGAGTTCTTTACGCTGTCGAAAAGCTACAACATGCCGGGCTGGCGGGTGGGCTTCATGGTGGGCAATCCGACGCTGGTCGGGGCGCTGGGTCGGCTCAAGAGTTACTTCGACTACGGGACATTCACGCCGATTCAGGTGGCGTCGATTCTGGCCCTCGAAGGGCCGCAGGAGTGCGTGGCGGAGATTTGCGAGACTTATCGCCGGCGTCGCGATGTTCTGGTCGAGGGGCTGAACAAGGCCGGCTGGCAGGTTGGTCTGCCGAAGGCGACGATGTTTGTGTGGGCCAGAATTCCGGAGCCGTACCGAGGGCTTGGCTCGCTGGAGTTCAGCAAGCTGCTGCTGACGGAGGCCAAAGTTGCGGTCAGCCCCGGCATCGGATTTGGGGAATACGGGGACGGGCACGTGCGGTTTTCGCTGATCGAAAACGAAGAGCGCACTCGCCAGGCACTGCGCGGGATACGCGCGATGTTGGCGGTAACGGCTTAACTTGCAGCAGCCTGTATCTGGCCAGTCAGCAGCGCCAGGAGGGCGGCTTCGTCGAGGATGGGAAGGCCGAGTTCCCGGGCTTTGGCGAGCTTGGTGCCTGCCTCTTCGCCGGCTACGACGTAGCTGGTTTTCTTGCTGACGGAGCCGGAGACTTTGCCGCCGGCGGCTTCGATTTTTTCCTTCGCCTCGTCGCGGCTGAGCGTGGGGAAAGTTCCGGTGAGGACGAAGGTAAGCCCGGCAAGCTCTGCGCTTCGCTGCTTTTTCTCGGCGGTCATCTTCAGGCCGAGGGCGGCCAGGCGGTCTACCAGCGCGCGATTGCGTTCATTGGCAAAAAATTCGAGGACGGAGGCGGCGACCTTTGGCCCGACCTCGGGGACGCGCTCGAGTTCTTCGGGGCTGGCCGCGGCGATGGCTTCGAGGGAGCCGAACTCGCCCGCCAGCAGTTCTGCGGTGCGTTCGCCGACGAAGCGGATGCCCAGGCCCATGAGCAGGCGCGCGAGGCCGGCAGTGCGCGATCGCTCAATCTGCTCGAGCAGGGTTTCGGCGGATTTTTTGCCGACGCGTTCGAGGGCCAGTAGCTGATCTTCTGTGAGCGTGTAGAGATCGGCGATGGAGCGCACCAGGCCGCGATCAAGCAGTTGCTGGATGAGCGCCTCGCCCAGGCCGTCGATGTTCATCACGCCGCGATGGGAGAAATAAAGCAGCGACTGGAGCAGGCGCGCCGGGCAGTCGGTGTTGACGCAGTAACGATCCACTTCGCCGTCGGATTGACGCGCTTCCGTGTGGCAGGCGGGGCAGCGGTCGGGCATACGGAACGGGTCCTGCGATT
>JAJZFR010000380.1 GCA_021805265.1 Acidobacteriota bacterium
GCTGCTGGAGCCGATCAACGCTCAGGACGCGGAGACCACTGTGGGGCGATTTCTGGCGCGGCGCGGCGAAGGGCTTCATCATCTCGCGCTCCGCGTGAATGACCTGGAAGCGGTGGTTGCCAGGCTCCGGGCGAGCGGAATTCGACTGGTCTCGGAACAGGTCCGGATTGGCGCGGGCGGGCATCGGTACGTGTTTGTGCATCCGGCGAGCGCCCATGGCGTACTGCTCGAGCTGGTGGAGGAGATGGCTTGAACACGAGCTTGAACACGGGCTTGAACGCGAGCTTGAACACGACCTTGGACGATAACCCGAACGGGGCAATCCTGCTTGGCATGGATACCTGTGGGGCGACCGGAACGGTTGCACTGGCCCGCGTGATTGCCGGCGAGCTGACTCTGCTGGGCGCAACCGAGCTGGCTGGCAGTGCTCTGTCCGCAGGGCTGATGCCTGCGATCTTCCGTCTGCTCGAAGGATCGGCGCTGGGCGTGGCAGCGCTTGCAGGGGTGGTGGTGGTGGCCGGGCCAGGCAGCTTTACCGGGATTCGCACGGGCCTCGCGACCGCAAAGGGTTTGTGTGAAGCGCGCGAACTGCCGCTGATCGCGGTGTCGCGGCTCGCGGTGCTGGCGAGCGAAGCCGGAATGCCCTGCGCGGCGCTCGACGCGTATCGCGGGCAGTTGTTTCTCGGTATGGAAGCCCGCGACGGCTGGCGCGAGCAACTGGCGACGGCGGGAGATTTTTCTGTAACCGAGGCTTCGCTGAGGCTGCCGGGCGCGGTCGCGGTCTGTGAGGAGTCGGTGGCGCAATTGCTCGAGACGGTGGTGGATGGGGTAGTAATCGAGCGGGTTCCGCAGCCAGGGGCCGAGCAGGCGCTGCGGTTTGCGCTGCGGCGCTGGATGGCCGGGGAATTGGACGACGTGGCGGCGCTCGATGGCCACTACCTGCGCGGAGCGGACGCTCGCCTGATGGCGCAGCAGCGAGCTGGCGCGTGAAAGTGGAATGGCGAACGCGCCCGATGGAAGCCAGCGACGTGGACCCGGTGATCGAGATCAGCGCGGGTCTGGCCGAGGCTCCGCGCTGGCCGCGCGCGGCGTGGGAGCGCGTGGTCAGCGGTGAGGCTCCGCTGAGGATCGCGCTGGTCGCCGAGCGCGATGGGGCCGTCGTAGGATTTGCCGTGGCGGCTCTGGTGGCCGGCCAGGCCGAGATCGAGTCGATTGCCGTCAATGCCTCGGCGCAGCGGGCGGGGATTGGACGAGGATTGATGCGCGACCTGACCTGCCAGCTACAACGGCTGGGCATTCAAGCCCTCATGCTGGAAGTCAGGGCCTCGAATGAGGCTGCTTTGCGGCTGTATCGGGGCATGGGATTCACCGAGACCGGAAGACGGGCCGACTACTACGCCCAGCCCGTCGAGGATGCGGTGCAGATGCAGCTTTCTCCCCTCGCGCAGGAGTAGCGCGGAAGCGGGTTTTCCACAGCGTTGTCCTCCGGCCCAACGGTTGCCGCTTGAAAATGGGCGCATGATGGGCGTATACAGGATTGTTCGAGCGTGTTTCATAAATCAGAAATCGCCGGAAACGCCCAGGATGAGACCCGCAATCAAAGCGGGTCTCAGGAAATCCACCGAAGCCACTTCGGCATCTATGAAACACGCTCTCGCAAACTGAAGATCTACGTACCAGCGAGGTGAACCATGGCGGAGCTACTCGAAGAAAACCCGGGCGCTGAGATTGAACGGCTGGCGGCCGAGCATCGGCGGTATTCGCAGCGCCTGGAAGAGTTGATGTCCAAACCCTACCTCTCAGCCGAGGAGCAGTTGGAGGAGGTGCGGATGAAGAAGCTGAAGCTGCACGCGAAAGACCTGATCTCGGCGCTGGAACATCGCGCTGCCGCAATGGCCTGAGGCACAGGTCGGGTACCGATTGCGGACGCGCATAAAAACAGAAGCCGATGCCCGGCAGGATGCGCTGCCAGTGGGTTGGTGCGCCGTATAATCGTCTGGGACTGGAGCACATGGTTAGAGACGGTTATTTTTACGGGGCGGGATTTCTGGCGGCAGCGGCCGCGCTCGAGTGGTGGACACGAAGCTGGCCGCTCGCTCTTGTTGCAGTGTTGCTGGCGGCGTTTTTTCTCTGGTTCTTTCGCGATCCGGAGCGGCAAATCCCGACCGACCCAGGGCTGATTGTCTCCCCCGGCGACGGCGTGGTGACTGAGACCATCCGGCTCTCGACGCCAGCGGGCGAGCGCCAGCGCATCAGCATCTTTCTCAGCGTCTTCAACGTCCATGTGAATCGCTCGCCGATTGCGGGCACCATCACCGCTGTTCACTACCAGAAGGGGCTTTACCTGAACGCGATGAACCCCGCCTCTGCGGAGCAGAACGAACAGAACAGCGTGACCGTGCGCGGCGAGGACGGCTGCGAAATTACCTTCAAACAGATTGCCGGATTGCTGGCGCGGCGGATCGTGTTTCACCCGTGCGCGGGCGACCGCATCGAGCGCGGCCAGCGCGTGGGGCTGATCAAGTTTGGCTCGCGCGTGGACGTGATTTTGCCCGCCGAGGCGGAGATGCGGGTGACGGTGGGTACGCGCGTCGCTGGCGGCAGCACGGTGCTGGCTGCGATGCTGGCCACTGGAAACGCCCCCGCCGGAGCGCGTTCGTGAACCTGCCTCTGCGTCCTGCTCGCCCAGCCAGCCCCACAAAGCGGAGGCGGCGGCGCGGAATGTTCATCCTGCCGTCCCTCTTTACCGCGGCGGGCATTGGCGCGGGCTTCTTTGCCATCCTGCAAACCGTCGAGGCGCTGACGCCCGGTGCGGACGCCGCACAGCGGCTCGACTGGGCTGCGCTGGCCATCTGTCTCGCGATCCCCTTTGACGCGCTCGATGGACGCATTGCGCGGATGACCAACACCACCAGCGAGTTTGGCAAGGAACTGGATTCGCTCGCCGACGCAATCACCTTCGGGGTGGCTCCCGCGCTGCTCGCGCTGGTGTGGGGCTTCCGCTTTCTGCCCGAGACCGTCAGCCCGGAGCTGGTGCGCCCGATTGTCGAGATCGGCAGTTTTGTCTGCTTTCTCTACCTTTTGTGCGGCGTGTCGCGGCTGGCCCGGTTCAACATCAGCAACGACCCGCAGCCACAGAATCCCGGACGCCATGATCGAAAGTATTTTGTCGGCATGCCGATTCCCGCTGCCGCCGGGCTGATCGCCGCGACCGTGCATTGCGTTTACGGTATCCCGATTCCTTACTGGTGGCTTTCCATCCTCTGGATCGGCATGGTGGGCCTGGCCGGATTTCTCATGGTGAGCACATGGCGCTTCTGGTCGGGCAAGGAGATCAACCTGGCGCGGACCCAGCCGTTTCAGCTCCTTGCGCTCATGGCCATCGGGGCCTTTGTGCTGATCCGGTTCTCCCGCGGGGTGCTGTTTACCATCGCCCTCGTGTATATGTTCTCGGGAATATGGGCGCGCGCGGCGTATTCATGGTCGCGCCGACGCCGGCAGCGATCCGTCAGGCAGGGAACAGATTCTCCCGCGCTCGGCAGTCGGGCGGCGGAAAGCTCGGCGCAATGGGATGAAACAGGCACGGCAAAGGACCGGAATTCTCCATGACCACAGCACTCACGGCACTCAGGATTGGCATTCTCGGTGCAGCATCCCCGCTCGGCAAGGAACTGAAAGAAGCGCTCTCCGAGTCGTCGCTCGCGGGGTCGCATTTTGTGCTCCTCGATTCCCAGGAAGCGCAGGGAAGACTCGAGCAGATCGGCGATGAAGCCACCGTGGTTCAGGCCGCGACCGAGGACTCCTTCGACGGCCTCGATTTTGTGTTTTTCGCGGGCACGGCGGAGCTGACCCGGCGCTGGTGGAAGACTGCCCTCCAGGCCAGCGCAACCGTGATCGACCTCACGGCAACCCTCGATGAGGAGCCGGGCGTACTGGTGCGCAGCCCGTGGGTGGAAGCCACCCAGAAATCGCCGGACCTGCTGACCCAGGCGGTAGTTCCGGCCAACGCGGCCGCCCTCACACTGGCGCTCCTGTTCGAGGGTCTGGAACAGCGCGCCGAGGTGCGTTTCGCGTCCGCGATGGTATTGCAGCCCGTCTCGGAATACGGCGCGGAAGCGCTCGAAGAACTGCACCAGCAGACGGTTAGCCTGCTCAGTTTTCAAAGCATTCCGCAAGCGGTCTTTGACACCCAGGCGGCCTACAACCTGGTGGCCAATTATGGCGAGTCGGCAAAGGTCAATCTGGCCGATTCAGAGGCGCGGATTCAACGGCATTTTGCCGCTCTCCAGGACGGCCGGAGTGTGCCGCTGCGGTTACAGGTTATCCATGCGCCGGTCTTTCACGGCCTCTGCTGCGCGATCTGCATCGAGCTGGCCGCGCCGATTCCGCTTGCCCTGCTCGAGGACGCGATGAGCGGCGAGCATCTGGACCTGGTGATGGAGGCAACAGATTCGCCGTCCAATCTATCCGCCATTGGCGAGGATGACGTGCTGGTCTGGATCAAGCCGGAGCCGGCGGTTTCTCGCCTGACCGGGGAGACCAGCCGCTTCTGGCTATGGGCGGCGAGCGACAACCTGCGCCTCGCGGCCCGCAACGCGGTCGATTGCGCGCTCGATCTGCGCCGACTGCGCCCGCGCGGAACCGTCCAGTAGTCCTGCTTCGGCCCGGTAATCTTACTTCGGCGCAGTTCCCGAAGCTGCATCCGGCTGCGGGCCGCGTACAAGTACCGCGAAACGCGGAAACGCGAAGCTGCCCGCAGCGTCGTCGATGACATTCAGTTGCGCGATATACTCGCCGGGCTTGAGCGAGTCCAGCGGAAGATCGAGCAGAATGGCGGCAGCGTCGCGCTGGGGCGTATTCAGCGCAGTCGCGACCACAGGCGGCGTTTCATAAACCTTAGCCCCGCCCTGGATCAGCTCCATGCTCGCGATGAGGCGAACGGCGTGTTTGTCGGTCTTCTGGCTGCTTTCCGTCGGCTTTTCGCGGGCCGGGTCAAAGACCTCGCAGAGGACGTACAGGTGCTGTGCGGTGGTAAAGACGTGGGTGATGTTGGGGATGTAACGCTCGCCGTCATGAACCAGCGGGTCGGCCTGCTCGGGGGTGGGTTCCTTGCGTGACCTCTGTGCGGCCACAGGCGCGCGGTGGGCGGCGATCACAACCGAGCTGAGCTTGAGCTGCGTCTTGTCCTTTTCGGCGACAGGGGGCAGATGGATCGGTGTTTCAAAGGAACCCATGCGCCCGGATTGGTTTTCGCGCACCACGAACCGGAGCGTATAGTCGCCCGGCGGCAGGGTAAAGCTGGTGGTGTACTGGATGTTCTTGCGGGTCGGCTGATCGGCCGCGTCGAGCGCCAGCTTCACCGTTTCGCGCACCTGGCCGACCGGGTGTTTCGCCTGGTCTAGCACCTCGCCGATCACGTCGAGGGTCGCTTTTTCCCGGTCGCCCCCCTTCACAAACGGAATCTGCGCGCCGGGGACGATCAGCGAGACCGGGACGAAGTATCGGTGCGCGTCGAGGTGAAAGAAGTAGGCATCGAGATAGAGCGCGACATCGGTCGCCGGCAGGTCGCTGGCTAACTGCTCTTCGAGTTGCCGCTCGCGGTCGTCCTTGCTTGCGTGGGCAAAGTCGGCCGGCGCGTAGTAGCCGCGACGATAGTCGAGTTTGACTCCGGGACGATTCACCCGCACCGTGAGGCGACGAAAGCGGCCATCGCGGCGCGGGTTGGTCGAGTGAAAACCGAGCACATAGTAGGCCGAGGTATCGCGCTGCACCTGGGCAAAGGCCGGAGCAAAATCGTTCGAGTCCAGAAAGGCTTTTCCGCCGGTGTCAGCGGCCAGCG